>NZ_CP020772.1:3867500-4142697 GCF_002097535.1 Halobacillus mangrovi | reverse complement strand
CACCACACGCTTCATATACTCAGGGCAAAATAAAGGAACAAATTTTGTTGGCAGAGCGGTGATGAAACTTGGGGGCAAGAAAAACAATAATAAGGTAGTTCAAGAGTTTATGGATCGTGTGGAGAAAGAATCTTTGAAACAAGAGGAAGAAGCTAAGCAGAAATAATGACTAACATCACTTTAAAACGTCCAAGCTAAGACCTGAGGTGATGGAGGATGGAAATAATAGGACAGATTATTTCTGGTTCGTATAATGAAATGCAGGAAGAATTTACACTGAACCAAGTCAAACATTTGCAGACAACATCGGTTTTAAATGAAAACCAAGTCAATCAGCTCTATGAATACTTAGAAAAACATAAAGATGAAGTAGATGGCCAGGTTCTATCTTTATATGATCAATTACTGGTGAGGTTGAGTCAGGAGGACATTCATAAGTTTTTGGCAGATTTAGAGAGACTTCGCGATATGTATGAGTAGAGGCACTTGTATAAACATGTGCTTCTTTTTTTATGTATTATTATTAGAATTTTAAGAAAGTAAATCCCGATGATGTACATTTGTTGTTCGTTATCTTGGGATGAAAGCGTATACATAGGTGTTTCTGTGGGTGCTACAATAAATGTGGAAGGGAGGGAAACAATGCATTACAATGAACGAAGTAAAAAAAATTCTTCATGACCTAGTGATCAATCCACGAATAACTAGTACAACTCTTGAAAAGAAATATAACCTTACAAGAAGACAACTCGGGTACAGTTTCAACAAAATAAATGAGTGGTTATTGGATTGAAAACCTTCCTCAAATTGAACGAACCAGGCAAGGGACAGTTTATTATTGACCAGTCAATATTTACCAAGGTAAACAGTGAAGACAGGCCATCAGTAAGTACACCTGTTTTATCAGAGAGACAAAGGACCTATTTGATTATTTAATGCTCATCAGCAGAGAGGAACTTTCCTTGAATCACTTTACGTTTGAGTTGGATTTTAGTAAAAATACAATTCTTCATGATTTAAAGCAAGCTCAGGCGTTTCTAGATGAGTATAACTTGACCATCAAATACTCGAGGAAATCAGGCTATTTACTGGAAGGTAAAGAATTTCAAGTTCGGAGAGTACTCATCAGAGTCATTTATGAATTACTTTCCGATGCGTAGCGGGTCTGAAAAGGTGAAGGAATTAGCATCTTTATCTTCAGATGAACTAACACAATTTACTCAACTGATGAGAGATTTGAAGACAAGCTTAATATTCAATTTACAGATGAAAAGATAGAAACGATGCCTTATATTCTTACTTATTTTTAAGAAGAATAGAAAAAGGATTTGTCATTTCAACTTTTGCAGTTAAGCATGAGGATGTATCTAATACAAAGGAATTTCAAGCAACCGAAGAAATTCTTCAGACCATGAACATCCCTGAAAAGGAGAGGTTGTTCATCACCCTCCATCTCCTGACGACTAACGTTTATCGTTCAGAGGACCTTTCAGAAGAAGAGTCAATGGGAGAAATGGTACCAGCAGTTAAGCAGATGCTCCAACTTTTGAAAGAAGTGCGTGTATCTATTTTCAAGACAGAGAGCAATTGGTAGAAAAGCTCTTTCAGCATCTTCGTCCGGCATACTATAGGATCAAATACGAGCTTACAGAAGCTCAGCCCATACAAGATTCGATTACGAGAGAACTAAAAGAGGTCCACCATCTTGTTATAAGATCGATAGCCCGCTGGAAGACTATATCGGACAAAAAATACCAGAAAATGAAATCATCTATGTGACCATGTTAATTGGTGGGTGGATGACCAGACAAGGGGAAAGCATTGAAAAGAAAGTAAAAGCCATTGTTGTTTGTCCTCAAGGGGTATCTGTTTCAAGACTGCTTTTCAACCAGTTGAAAGAATTATTCCCCGAGTTTGTTTTTCTAGACTCTCTATCTGTACGAGAGTATATGGAATATGAATTGGATTACGATTTTATTTTTTCTACGACTCCTTTGACAGCGGAAGGTAAATTGTTTACTTGTCAGGCTTTCCTTGATCAGGAAGATCGGTTAAGGCTTCGCAAGCAAGTGATGATGGAAGTTCAAGATATATTTTGAATGACATCCATGTGGACCATCTAATGGATATTATACGAAATCATACGTCCATTAAGGATGAAAAGGCGTTAGTGGAGGAGTTGCACTCTTATGTACACCGTGATGAAGAGTCATCCATTAAGCAAAGTGTTCAAAGCAAGGATATTCACTTAGACGATCTCCTTCCCGCCGAGCACATCTCTATTAAAGAATCTGTCCCATCATGGGAGGAAGCCATTCGGCTAGCTTCTAAACCTTTGGTCCGGAATGGGTATGTAGAATCGCGCTACGTCGAGGCTATGGTTCACCAAGCAAGGGATCCTTATATTGTTATAGCTCCTCACCTGGCTATTCCACATGCTGCTCCAGAGGATGGGGTAAAGAAAGTCGGAATGAGCTTATTGAAAGTAGAGGAAGGGGTCTCGTTTACTGCAGAAGAAACTGTTCACATCATAGTGGTCATTTCGGCAGTAGATAAGAAAAAACATATGCATGCATTGATGCAATTGATGAACTTAGCAGGGTCGCAAAAAGATAGGAACAGAATCATAGAGTCCAACGACTTTAAAGAAATCCAGGACTTGATCCAGACCTATTCCACTGAATAACATTCCAGTAACAATATTATTAATAATGTGGTGAATAAAATGAGCGAAATCTACTTTAATGAGTCCGTCATTCTACTTGGTGTAGAGGCAAATTCAAAAGAAGATGTGTTAGAAGTTATGAGCAGGAACCTCGTGGAGCAAAAGTTAGTGAAAGAAACTTTTCCCCCAGCTATCATAGCTCGAGAAGAAGAATATGCGACGGGGCTACCGACAGCAGGGGTAGCGGTTGCCATCCCGCATACTGATGTTGAACATGTCAATCGGAAAACGATAAGTGTTGGAGTATTGAAAAATACAGTCGATTTTGGAGTCATGGGCGATGATAAGGAAACGATCCCAGTTCAAATTGTATTTTTGTTAGCCATGGATGAAGCTCATTCCCAATTATCATTACTTCAGCAGTTGATGAAGGTATTCCAAAATGAAGATGTATTGTTATCTATTTTGAATGACCAGAATAAAACAAGCATCAGAGATCTAATGGAAGAAAAATTAGATTTTGGTGCACTAGAAGGAGAGAAATAATTATGGCAAAGAAACAAGTGTTGGTCGCATGTGGCGCAGGTATTGCAACGTCAACAGTAGTGAATGGAGCTATTGAAGAGATGGCGAAAGAGAACAATTTAAGTGTTGATCTTGTCCAGATCAAGATATCAGAAGTTGGTGGTTACGTCGACACTGCAGACCTATTAGTAACGACAGCAATGACTCAGAAGGATTATCCATTTCCAGTAATTAATGCTCGATCATTTTTAACTGGAATCGGCACAGAAGATACGAAAAAAGAAATTTTGACAGCGCTTCAAAAATAAATTCTTTGAAAATATGAAAAAAGAAGGAGAGAAATAATTATGGCAAAGAAACAAGTGTTGGTCGCATGTGGCGCAGGTATTGCAACGTCAACAGTAGTGAATGGAGCTATTGAAGAGATGGCGAAAGAGAACAATTTAAGTGTTGATCTTGTCCAGATCAAGATATCAGAAGTTGGTGGTTACGTCGACACTGCAGACCTATTAGTAACGACAGCAATGACTCAGAAGGATTATCCATTTCCAGTAATTAACGCTCGGTCATTTCTAACTGGAATTGGCACTGAGGATACGAAAAAAGAAATATTACAAGAACTCCAAAAATAAAGGTCCGTCTGGGTAACTGAAAGAAAGAGGGAGGATTATTCATGCAAGGTTTCGTCGACATCGTACAAGGTTTTTTAGATTTAGGGGCCACGGTCATCTTGCCCGTTGCCATCTTTTTATTAGGATTACTGTTCGGACAGAAACCAGGAAAAGCATTTCGGTCTGGACTGACAATCGGTGTTGCTTTTGTCGGTATATTCTTAGTCGTTGATTTGTTGGTAAATAATTTAGGGCCAGCTGCGCAAGGAATGGTAGATCGGTTAGGCGTCGATTTAAATGTGATTGACGTAGGATGGCCGGCCTCATCTTCTATAGCCTGGGCCTCTGTTGTAGCGGCATTCATTATTCCTTTAGGGCTTGTAGTGAATGTGATTATGCTCCTAACCAAAACAACGAAAACAATGAACGTTGATATATGGAATTTTTGGCACTATACGTTTATGGCCGCTATGGTTTATGCGATATCCGGCAGCATTGTACAAGGACTAATTGCTGCTGTCATCTTCCAAATTGTTTGTCTTAAAGTAGCAGATTGGACAGCCCCTATGGTCGGTGAATTCTTCGACTTGCCAGGTGTTTCCATTGCAACAGGAAGTACAATTTCGTATGCTCCTGGAATTATATTAGTCAGGTGGCTGAATAAAGTTCCAGGCGTTAAAAATTGGAATGCAGATCCGGACACCATTCAAAAGCGGTTTGGGATCTTCGGGGAATCCATTTTCATCGGCTTATTTTTAGGTGCTGCGATTGGTGTGCTGGCGGGCTACAGTGTAGGAGAAGTTATTGAAATCGGAATGGCAATGGCAGCCGTTATGGTGCTTATGCCACGAATGGTCAAGATTCTTATGGAAGGATTAATGCCAGTGTCAGAGTCCGCCCGTCAATGGTTATCTAAAAGATTTGGTGATCGAGAAATATATATAGGTCTGGATGCTGCTGTCGCTTTAGGGCACCCAGCCGTTATCTCCACAGCATTAATTCTTGTACCAATTACTGTTGTCCTAGCTGTTGTATTACCTGGGAATTCTCTTTTACCATTCGGTGATTTAGCTACGATCCCGTTTGTAGTGGCCTTTATCGTTGGAGCGGCACGAGGAAATATCGTCCATTCAGTCATTGTAGGAACATTGATGATTGCTCTTTCCCTTTATATGGCTACCGATGTAGCTCCAGTCTTCACTGAAATGGCAGTCAATGCTGACTTTAATATGCCGGAAGGGTCCGCAAAGATTTCAAGTATTGACCAGGGAGGAAATCTTGTAAACTGGATCATTTTCAAAGTATTTAGCTTGTTCAATTAACTGATCTCTAGGAGGAATAAGATTGAAAGCACTCGTAAAAACAGAGCTTGGGTTTGGAAATCTGGAAATTCAAGAAAAACAGGAGCCGGTCGTTGGCGATGGTCAAGTGAAAATAGAGGTTAAGTATGCAGGAGTTTGTGGGTCTGATATTCATACTTATGAAGGGCATTACAAAGTGAAAGTACCTGTCACCTTAGGCCATGAATTCTCAGGTGTTGTTGTCGATATAGGAGAAGGAGTGACCGAATTTAAAATAGGTGACCGTGTAACATCCGAAACCACCTTTTATGTGTGTGGAACATGTGAGTACTGTAAAAACGGTGATTATAATCTCTGTAATTACAGGAAAGGGCTTGGAACGCAGCAGGATGGTGGGTTTGCGAAATATTTGATTGCACGGAAGCAAAGTGTTCATCATCTTCCGGAACACGTAGATGATCGGTCAGCTGCTATGACCGAGCCGCTTGCTTGTACTCACCATGCAGTGGATAAGACTGAGATTAATGAGGGAGACCTTGTTGTTGTAATTGGTCCTGGCCCTATTGGTTTATTTACAGCTCAGGTGGCAAAAAGCAGAGGTGCCAGAATCATCATTGCTGGACTGTCTAACGACCAAATCCGTCTTAAAAAAGCAGAGGAACTGGGAATAGACTATGCAGTTAATATTCAAGAGCAAGACCTTAAAGAGTTGGTAAACAAGCTAACAGATAGTTATGGAGCAGATGTTGTTTTTGAATGTTCAGGAGCCGTTCAAGCAGCTAATCAGGCATTGGATTTGTTAAAGAAAAAAGGGCAATATGGACAAGTGGGAATCTTCCCTCATTCAGAGGTTTCTTTTGACCTTGAAAAAATTATTCAGAAGGAAATCAGAGTAGTAGGCAGCAGAAGTCAAAAGTCAGCCGATTGGGAACCCTCTCTTGAATTGATGAACAGCGGTCGAGTGAACGCTCAGTCGCTCGTTACTCATGAGTATCCGATTACACAATGGGAGCAAGCTTACCAAGCGATTAAAAGCGGAGAAGCTATTAAAGTTTTATTAACTCCTGTCGAGTAAAAGAAATGAGGTTTTATACATGGTAGATGTGTTCTTAGAATTCATGCTAGGACCTATGCGAGCCATCGGAGATTACTATTTTGAACATCAAATGCTCTTTAATGCGATCGTCATAGGAGGAGCCCTGTACAAACTAGCAAGTGGAAAAAAACGACATGAAAGAGAAGCTGAAAATTGTAACTAAGAAAAGGTGAGAAACATGAAAACCTTAAACCTTTATGGTGAACAGGATATAAGATTTGAAGATACACCTGTACCCGTCATTGAAAAAGAAGATGATGTTGTGATTAAGGTGAAAGCCGTCGGGGTTTGCGGGTCGGATATTTCCCGATATAAAAAGCTAGGGCCATATGTAGAAGGAATGACGTTTGGTCATGAATTCGCTGGTGAAGTCGTAGAAGTAGGTCCAGCTGTTGAAAGAATTAAAGTTGGTGATCGAGTTTCCGGCTGCCCTACCTTTTACTGTGGGACTTGCCATAGCTGTTTAAAAGGGAATTTATCGCAATGCGAAAAACTTACTGTGATAGGAGCTCGCCACCCCGGAGCTTATGCAGAGTTTGTTAATTTACCTGCTAAGCATGTCCTTCTTCTCCCGGAAAATGTTGATTATGATACGGCGGCCATGATTGAACCATCCTCTGTTGTCGCTCACGGGTTTTATCGTACGAGCATTCATCCCGGGGCGACTGTAGCCATTATGGGTTGCGGAAGCATTGGATTATTGGCTATTCAGTGGGCAAGGATCTTCGGTGCCAAAAAAGTCATCGCCATTGATATCGATGATAGAAAGCTTGATATTGCTGAAAAAGTAGGAGCGGATGTAAGGGTTAACCCTAAGAATGGTCCATCTCACCACCAAGTAGCTGAAGTAACAGATCAGATTGGAGTTGATTTAGCAGTAGAATGTGCTGGATCTCCAATCACTTCAGAACAGATTCTTGCTCTATCTAAAAAAGGTGGGGAAGTTCTTTACATGGGCATTCCTTATGCTCCTATTGACATGGAACGTTTTTATTTTGAAAAGATTGTCCGGAACGAGTTAAAAATCATCGGCTCCTGGAATGCGATTTCAGCACCATTTCCTGGTGAAGAATGGAGCTCCACGCTTCATTACATGAGTACGGGGCAGTTAAACATTAAGCCGATGATCTCGCATCGATTGCCACTGGAAAAAGGACCAGACACCTTTCAAAATCTCATTCACCAGAATGTCTCTTATGTTAAAGTGCTTTTTTATCCATAAGCATCTGAAAATCATAAGAAAGAGAGCGTGAATTCCTTAAAGAAGGAGCGTTCTCTTTTTTTGTCTAAAACGAACATGTAAAAAAACGCTGGAGCTTCATATATTTGTACATCATTCTGGCGTGACGCCCTTCAATTGTATAGGGATTCTGCAAACGTTCCAATTGTTCAATAAAAGCTAAGTCGCACTCGCAATAATTTCCATAATATCGATAACACTCATCATGCTGTTTGCAGGCTGCATCGACCGCATTCAACGGTTCCCCCGGTCCACTGCAACCCGGGCCGCAATAGTTGTAACCTGGGAATAAACAGAAACCCGGCCTTCTATCCATAGGAATTTCACCCCTCTATTCCTCATAAATAAGTACTGCTATGAATACTATATGTTGAATTTAGGAAAGAAGAGTGGTCGTTTGTCCATAAGGATTGAAAGGTGAAATTGTTAAAGAGGTCCAGGAAGCGGGTATAAATAGTTACGAATAGTCATTATTTGAATGAATGACCACAGGAGAAACAAACTATAACAAGAATAGGACTACTTATTGGAATAGGAGGATCATTCATGACGTATCAATCGATCATTTTAGGAACTGGCCCAGCTGGGCTTACGGCGGCTGTCTACTTAGCAAGGGCGAATATGGAGCCGCTCGTAATCGAAGGACCGGAGCCGGGAGGACAATTGACGCTAACGACAGAAGTTGAAAATTTCCCAGGCTTCCCTGATGGCATTATGGGACCAGAGCTGATGGATAATATGAAAAAGCAAGCAGAACGTTTTGGTGCAACATTCAAGCGGGGCTGGGTAACGGACGTGAACGTTGATCAGCGTCCTTTCAAATTGACGGTGGACGGTCTTGGTGAATTAGAAACCCAGACGCTAATCATTTCGACTGGCGCGTCGGCTAAAATGCTTGAGATTCCTGGTGAGAAAGAAAACATGGGCCGCGGGGTCAGCACATGTGCAACATGTGATGGATTCTTTTTCAGAGGGAAAAAAGTCGTTATTATCGGCGGGGGAGATTCTGCGATGGAAGAAGCGAACTTCCTCACTAAATTTGCGGATGAAGTTCAAGTCGTTCACCGCCGTAATGAGCTGAGAGCTTCTAAGATTATGCAAGATCGCGCGAAAGGTAATGACAAGATTACCTGGGCGCTAAATAAGACACCTGTTGAAATGATTTCAGATGGCATGAAAATCACAGGCCTCAAGGTGAAGGATAATGATTCAGAGGTAGAAGAAGTCATTGAAACGGATGGGATTTTCGTCGCAATTGGACACAATCCGAATACAGAGTTCTTACAAGGCAAAATCAACATGGATGAAAAAGGGTACATTCTTGTAGACCCTGGAACAACGAATACAAATATCCCTGGAGTATTTGCTTGTGGAGATGTGCAAGACCAAAAGTATCGTCAGGCCATTACCGCTGCCGGTACCGGTTGTATGGCAGCTATGGATTCCGAGCGGTTCCTTGAAGGGGAAGCAACGATTGATTGGAGTCAAAACTTATCTTAGACAAAGAACCCCCATGGATGTTTCACTTCATCCATGGGGGTTTAGCTTATCGTCCTCTTTTTCTCAGCCATATCAGTGAAACAATCAAAGATAGAATAGAAAGGATAGATAGGATTGAAAAGTAAGGTGGACGGTACGTGAAAGTAATGTCATTCTTACCTTCCTCCAGTTCTACACCAAGTAAGGCATAATTCGCTTTCAAGATGTCCTTTTGTTCCCCGTTCACTTTTACATGCCAGCCTTTTTCATAAGGAACAGGGATGGTCAAATAACGATGATTTTTTTGATTATCCAATTGGACATTCACCTGATTTCCATTTACTTCAGCGTTTGCAGGCTGTGGTGTCTCTCTGGATGCCTTCTCAAGTACTTTATAATCCTCAGAATAAACCTCTATGTCTTTCAGTTGATAACTGCCTTTAGGCACTCTGATCGAGATCTTCTTTTCTTTAGGCACCCTGATCGTGATGTTATTAATCCCTGTACGATAGAAAGATTCCCTGGATTTTCTCGACGTTTCAAAGTCATTCACATGTAAAGGGAACCACGGAGCTTCCTTGACATTGTTTTTTAAATAAAACGAGACATACAGATCCTCGGCTGTCTCAGGCACGTTAGAAAACTTCAAATCAATACCGCCTGTTTTTTCTTCCACATTCAGCTGGCCGTCTTTATAAGTAGAGCGGACGCTTTCAACTTCAGCCTGATCCATAAGGTTTGGAAGCGGCTCGAGAGACGCTGTAGTTTGTTTCGGGTTTTCTAATATGATCCCTTGCAGCATTGCATGTTCTCTTCCGACCACGGATGTATCTTCAAGAGAACGTTCACTGTAAACCGTACTTGTCGTTCGTACGAATGGGAGCTTATTGGTATTTTGATACACTTGATAGCCACCGTCTGAAAGGAAGGGTTCAAATCCATAAGGCATATTCCTCTCCTTATTTTCATGAGTAACAATATAATTCCCTCTCATTAGGCTGTAGAGATTGGCGCGATCTCCAAAGCCGGAATAACGGCTGATGCTTTCACGTTTCATATCGATTTCCAGGCTGTCATAATACCAAAACAATATGTTTTTATTTAAAATGCTGGAATATACGCTCGTACCCTGAAAGTCTTGGATAAGCGGCATATTGTTTTTGTCGTCCATCCCTCTCCATTCCACTCGGGAAAAGGTACGTTTGTTTTGTTCTTCTATGGTTTCGATGAGCTTGCTTTGCTTTTCGGAATTATAAGCATCACTTAGGATATAATCTTTTGTCGTAGCCCGGATGTTTCCTGCTGTGTAGAGCTTATCGTATTGATAGGCATTCATCATGCCTGCATTAACAAGGATGAGAAGGGAGATCCCTACCCTCTTTAACTTTT
Source organism: Halobacillus mangrovi (assembly GCF_002097535.1). Taxonomy (GTDB): domain Bacteria; phylum Bacillota; class Bacilli; order Bacillales; family Halobacillaceae; genus Halobacillus; species Halobacillus mangrovi_A. Next base: position 4,132,391 of record NZ_CP020772.1, on the reverse strand, counting down.
TGTCAGGCATACTGATTAAATAAACTGAAGCGATTGTCACGGCAATCTGGACAATCATATACACATCATAAATGTGATCAATGCTGTAATGCTGATCTGACCAAGCAAAAATTCCGTACATCAATATAGTGAGCACAACAGCTATAGAGAGCTCAGCCTTCTTTATGTGTCTGTTGAGATGTAAGCCGACAGCTACAAGTGCCCCAGCCACAAAAAAACCTGCATATTCAAAGCGGTTTCGAGGTGCAGAGAATCCGTTGAAGGCACTACCCATAAAAGGACTGAAGTGAAAGACGATGAACAGGAGTGTCAAGGATGCAAAGAAACGGAACAGCCTGTTTTTGTAAAAGGAAAACAGGAACAAGAAAATGACGACAACACCAGCGAGTAAAAACGTCCGGCTGTCGAGCAAAATATTGTCAGAAAGGTTAAGCAGTGGTCTTTGCTGGTTAAAAGCAGGCCTGTAGTTGTTTAAGTAAGCATAGACAGTCGGAATGAACGCAAGTGAGCCTAAACCGAATCCTAGACTTCCTGAAATTAAATAGAGCTTCACTTGCTTTAATTTCCCCGTCTCGCGCTTTTCCAATGGAATGAACCAGCGGACCAATATGTAGATACCGATGAATAGCAGCGATATGTAAGAAAAATAAAAATTGTTGAACAAGGTGACAGCTACCGCAAAAAGAAACCAGCCTGGTTTTTGTTCGCGGATGATTTTTTCTACGCCTAAAACAAGTATAGGAATAAATAAAAACGCGTCTGCGAAAAACTCCCAATAGATAACGTGACGGAAGTAGATGACACTGGATCCATACAGAGCTGCACCAGCAAAAGCGGGCAAAGCACGAACGGAAAAGTAACGGAATACATAAGTGGTTATGATCATCACTGTTGCCATTCTCAGGATACTGGTGAAGACAGTCAATTGCGCCCAAAACAGCACATCAGGAGCATTGATGATGTGCATGAGTTCAAGCAGGAAAACGACTACAATCGTCAAAAGGAAGAAAAGGTTGGTTGAAAAGTAGTAGCCGAGCTGTCCGTATATGCCTCCGCCAAACCCGAATTCGAAAGAGTAAAAGAAATTGCCTTTTGTATAATTTTCATAGATTAATTGTTTGAAAGGAAGCATTTGGTTCAAGCCGTCGTTCGGTCCAGCCATATAGCCGCCGTCCGCCCACTCTTGCAAGAAAAAAAGATGCGATAGGCTTGCAGCCAAGAGGCTCCCTAATAAGATCCAAAGAAATTTTTTCATAGGCTACCACCATTACTGCTTTAATATTTTACTTGTCACAATGAATGTGATGGGTACTGTGAAGAATACGGCGATGATTGGTGCAAGGTTACTATTCAGGGCAAACCACTCGACTAATGCATAGACGAGAAAGGATGAGGTCGAGAGGTTGACCACTTGCGTCAATGGAAATTGTAAAAATTTTTTTAAGGTCGGCTTCACCCTGTACGTAAAATACGTATTCAAGTAAAACGAGATGACAAAGCTGACCAAAAACCCGGTAATGTGAGCGACCATATAATGAGCCCGGAGGAGGTTGTGAAGCAGTAGAAAGATGAAATAGTAATTGAGTGTATTGATTCCTCCGACCAGGATAAACCGGGTTAACTCATTATTGAGAGACTTTATTTTTTGAATCATGAATGTTGGATTCCTTTACTAAATAGTGCGGACGCCGCTTCACTTCGTTGTACATTCTTCCAATATATTCACCAATGACGCCTAGACTGAGCAGCTGGACTCCTCCGAGGAAGAGAATAGCAGATATCGTACTGAAATAGCCTGGCACATCAATGCCGTTTCTTACAATCTGCACGAATATGAAGGCGATGTACCCGAGTGACATTAATAAGATCAACATCCCTGTGTACAAGCATATACGCAGTGGTCTTGTATTAAATGATACAAGCCCATCGATTGCGTAGTTCAGCAGTTTAGAAAGCGACCATTTCGAAGAACCTGATTGGCGGGCGACGTTCTCGTAATTAATTACTTTTTCCTCATAACCAACCCACGCGAATAATCCTTTCGAAAAGCGGTTTCCTTCACTTAATTTTAATATATCATTCACTACAGGGCGGCTCAGCAAACGGAAATCGCCGATCCCATTTTTAAGCGTGACATCAACTAATTGATTAATTCCTTTGTAAAAAAGTGTGGAGAGGGTTTTTCGTAAGGGGGATTCCCCATTACGGTTCCGCTTTGCGATGACTTGATCGTAGCCTTCTTCATATCCCTGGATCATTTCAGGAATGAGAAAAGCCGGGTGCTGCAAATCAGCATCCATTATGATGACTGCATCACCATTAGATTTTTCGAGACCCGCTAATAGAGCAGCCTCTTTTCCGAAGTTCCTTGTAAATGAAACATATTTTACATGTGGATGTTTTCTTCCCAGATCCTGAATATACTCAAGCGTCTGGTCTTCACTTCCGTCATCAATGAAGATTAATTCGTAATCATAGTTTACCAATGCCATGATGTGATGCAGGTTCTCATAAATTAATGGTATGTTTTCCTCTTCGTTAAAAGAGGGCAAAATCAAGGATATTAATGACCTTCTCATGGCCGTATACCTCCAGTTAAGTTTTACTTATAAATAAATTCAAAGTCTTTCACTAATACCTCGTTCCCGAATTTATAAACATTATGCATAATTGGGAATGAAAGGGACTTATTTACTGATTATCGCAGAGGTGATTCGGGATGGGAGTCGGATGTATAGGAAAAGAGATGGGGGGTAAGAAAATAATGGTATGATGAATACAAGCAATAGGGAGAGGGAGGGCGAAAGATGAAGAGGGATGAGCTATTTTTAGAAGAATTGAAGGAAATGGACGAGGAATTCAGTGGTTGGGATTTTTCTTATGTTAGTGGAACAGGCAGGATTCAAAGCGGAGCTTTATCATGGTCTTACGGGAGTAAAGTACGAAGGTTGATGAGAAATACAGAAGCTATGCTTGATATGGGCACGGGCGGCGGAGAGTTCCTATCACAATTGCGTCCTTTGCCTGATTATACAGCTGCAACAGAAGGCTACGAGCCCAATCTTCCGGTTGCAAAAAATCGTCTTGAGCCTTTAGGGGTGAAGATAGTACAAATCAATGAAGATGACAAACTTCCTTTTGAAGACAATAGGTTCGATTTAATTGTAAATAAGCACGAGTCGTTTGATCCCTCAGAAGTGAAAAGAGTTTTAAAACCAGGAGGGACGTTTTTGACTCAACAGGTGGGCGGGCTTGATTGCCTGCAGATCAATGAAGCCCTTCATGCAAAAGAGAATCAATACAAAGATTGGAATCTGACTGAAGCTATGAATGGATTGAAAGCTCAGGAGTTCAAGGTGGTAACGATCCGTGAAGATTATCCTGTTCAACGTTTTTTCGATATCGGTGCCCTTGTTTATTACTTAAAAGCTATTCCGTGGCAGGTTCCTGATTTCAACTTGGAAGACTACCAGGATGAACTCTACTCTATTAATGAAATAATAAAAGACAGAGGATATTTTGAAGTAAGGCAGCACAGGTTCTTAATACAGGCTGAAAGATAGTTTAGAAATCTGCGAAAAAGGTTTCATTTACATAGTTTTTATCTTTCTATTGAAGCGGTTATCCATTCACTCACTTAATCAAACGATTGTTTTAAAAAGGAGGCAGTGAGGATGAGAAGGTTCACCTCAACCGATGATTATCAAGCCATTAAGCCTCTCCTTTGCTTAGCGACATCAGAAGGTAAAGCAGAACAAGCGCTCTTTCAGTATCTTAAATCAGAAGAACAATCCCTATTTCTATACGAAAAGGAGGGAATGCTTGCCGGGTGCATGGGAATAAAGTTCACTACTAACTACAATGCTGTCATCCAACAAATTGCAGTCTCGCCGGGTTATAGGAAACAGAGGATCGGTAAAAGCATGGTTGAGTTTATCCTTGAACAATATAAGCTAAGAGAGTTATCGGCTGAAACGGATGATGAGGCAGTAGGCTTTTATCAGAAACTTGGATTTGAAGTGAAAAGCCTTGGTGAAAAGTATAAAGGTGTGACCAGGTATCAGTGCACTCTATATCAAAACTAGCACTCCCTTCTGCAGTGGGAGTGTTTTTTTGAGTAGTCATACGAAATAAATTGAATAATAAATTCTATAAGTTTAGAATATGAGTGAGGTGATAATAATGGAATTATTTTCTACGAGTACAAAGGGAAGAGAAACGTACCGCATAGAATTGAAACAATCCTTATTATGGGAGGCAGCCTTAGGACTTGCTGCGATCACGAATGATGCCTTAATTCAAACGCTTGAGTATCCAAAAGAAAATTGGGAGGAAATTAGAAATTCCTTGAGCCCATCATTAGAAGCTGAAGTTCAATATGTCCGAGAGAAAAATACGTGGAAAACATTGCTTCAGCTGCTCCATCAAAAAGACTTCCAAACAATGAAGGAGTTCCGTTCCTACATCAAAGATCTTCCCTCAAACGATTTAAGATTCATCTCCATCCCTTATTTTGGTGAAAGCTACCAACATAAAAGAAGACAGGCTGCACAAGGTTCTATAGAGGCGGTGAGAGAATTACAAAAGCTAACCAATGAAAATGCTTTTTTTCCTGAATATATTTCGTTCATCTGCGATACAGACGTAGGAAAATTGAAGAATCACTTGGTTGAAGTGATGGAAGGGTGGCTGGGAACGGTTATTCAACCAAACCAGGAAGAAATGTCACGTCTACTAGCAAGAGATGTAGAGTCAAAAAAAGCGATGGAAGAAAAGCTTGAGGCTGAAGCTTTTGTCGAATGGGCAACAAACGGAATAACATATCGACCAGAACCTAGCGTTTATAAGGTGATGCTGATCCCACAGTATATCTACAGACCCTGGAACGTTGAAGCGGATATCGAAGGAGCGAAGGTATTTTATTATCCCGTCGCAAATGAAAGTATTCAACCTAACGACCCTTATGTTCCTAATCAAATGCTCGTGCAAAAATATAAAGCTTTGGGAGACGAAACCCGGCTTCGCATCCTAAAACTATTAAACGAGAAAAGCATGACCTTACAGGAGCTGACGGAAAAATTAGAGATGGGAAAAACAACCGTCCATCACCATTTAAAATTATTGAAATTAGCCAGGCTGGTAGCCGCACCATCATCACGTTACGAATTAAATGTTCAAGCTCTCACCACTTTGCCAAAAGAACTAAATGTATTTTTGGAGAATGACTAAATCAATGAATCAGCTTGAGGAAAAGTTCGAGACCGTACAGAAAGCTCCGGAGTTTAAAAAGAATAGCCAGGTTTTCAGGTTTATTGGGGGAAACCTGGTGTCCTTCTTCGGGGATCAAATCTACATGATTGCATTACCCTTAATTGTCTTAGCTATTACAGAGTCGCCGTTGAGCATGGGGATTGTCGCTGCTTTAGAACGCCTGCCTGTTCTAATCCAGCCCATTGCGGGAGTCATTGCCGATCGTTTTAATAGAAAATCACTTTTATTAGTCTGTGATTTACTTAGAGGTCTTATTATTGGGGCAATGGGGGCTTTACATATGAACGGGTCTCTATGGATGTGGGAAGTGTATGTGGGGTCTCTTGTGATAGGAGTGCTTACTCAAATTTATAACACCTCTCAATTTGCCTCGATTCCTCGGCTGGTTCAAAAGAAGGACCTACAATTAGCAAATTCTGTGAATACAGGAATCTTTAATATGGCTGTATTTATAGGCCCAGGGTTAGGAGGGATCCTGGTGAGTTTCTTCCATCCAGGGTGGGCGCTTCTTTTGAATAGTGTCAGTTTTTTCGTTGGTTTTCTAACTGTCTTGAGTCTAAAACTTGCTGAAGTAGGCCACGGTGAGGATCCTAAAACATGGGGGGCTGAAATTAAAGAGGGATTTGTGTTTGTAAAAAATCAAAAGCCTATCTTATACACGAATCTTGCTATGTTTTTCTCTGTATTTGGTACAACTTTGTTTTTAACAATGATGATTGTCCATCTAAAGTTATCAGTGGAACTAAGTGCCGCTCAAATTGGCTGGCTGCTTTCGATTGGTGGGGGAGGGGCAGTGGTCGGTTCGCTGGTCACGAATCTATTAAAAGAGACTTTCACCTATCGGACAATTTTATTTACTGCTGGGTTCATAGGAGGCATTTCTATTATTTTATTCGGGATTAGCCAGACGTTTATTAGTTTAGCCATAATGAATCTAGTGGGGACAATTTCAGCAGCAATCATGAGTCCATGTATCGTAACGATTCGGCAGGTTCTCACACCCGACAGGCTTTTGGGCCGTGTGCAAGCAACAAGCCGGTTTATAACATGGGTGTCCATGCCCGTCGCTGCTTTTCTAGCCGGTGTACTAGGAGAACACGTGAGTACGGGGTTCCCTATTATATTAGGTGGTGTGATCTCTACTGTAGCTACGTTCATTTATTTACACCCATCCTTAAATAGCCAAGTAGTAGAATAAAAGAAGCGGTACTTACTGAACAAAGGAAAAGCCGAACGAATGTATCCACACATTGTTCGGCTTTTCCATTAGATCGAATGCTTTTGTTCCAGCTTCATTCCTTTAAAACGGGTTAGTCGCCCACTGAAGAGATTGCTTAATGAAGATGCGCTGATGCAGTTTCAGTTGGGCTACCATATATTCAGCTAGATCTTCTGGCTGCATGAATTTTTCTTTATCGGCTTCACTCAATTGATCTCCGAAGCCCATATCCGTCGCTACTCGGCTTGGGTTTAGTGTTTGCACTCTGATATTATTCCTTCTTAATTCTTGCATAAGGGCTTCTGACATCCCTTGAACGGCAAATTTGGAAGCACTGTATGCCGTTGAACCTGCTGTGCCCTTCAACCCACTACTGGAAGAGATATTGATAATATCCCCTTTGTTCTTCTCGATGAGTTGAGGCAAGACAGCGCGGGTTACATGATAGGTGCCAAAGACGTTAACTTCTATCGTTTTTTTCCATTCATCTGGATCTGCTTCAAGCAGTGAACCATAGCTTCCTACTGCGGCATTATTGATTAAAATGTCAGCAGGGCCAATTTCATTTTTCAACAAGTCTATGGCACGTTCGACCTCATCCATGTTAGCAATGTCTGCGGTAGCCACACTCGTTTGTACCCCATACTTTTTCGCTTCTTCTGCTACTTCTTTAAGCTGGCTTTCCGTTCGAGCAACCAGCCCCACATGAACGCCCTCTTTCGCGAGTTCCAGAGCTGTTGCGCGTCCGATTCCACGACCGGATCCTGTAATATAGGCAACTTTTCCTGCAATTGCTTGTCCCATACATCTACCTTCCTTTCTAAGAAGACTTTATAGCAAGTGTAATTGGGCAAAGGATAATCTTCAATTGAAAGCATCTCAAAAGCAACACACTTCTCACCTTTTATTAAGTGATAATTTTCCAGTTATGATAAAATTAAGCTTCATAGATTTTCAGAGTAAAAATGTTGTTTCATATGTATTGTTCATAAGGGGGGGGAGTGGAAGACTTGAATTCGAGGTTAGAAGTTTTCCGTTGCCATAGATAGATGCAGGAGGTCCGGGAAATGGCTCGCTTTCCGTGGACATGCGCTGAGCCTCCTCGAGCTGTCGCTCTCCGGGGTCTCACCTGTCATGCTCATCCCACAGAAGTCTCGCCATTTCCCGGACCTCCTTCCGCTCTCTGTGAAAAACGGAAACACAAAAATGAAGAGGTTATTGGCGAAAGAAAAGCTATCCACCACTTAAATTCTTCAAAATGCCGATATAACCCTAGCGTTTTACGATAAGTGAGTCCAGTAACTACTAACCTGAACAATTGACCTCTTATTCTTTTCTCTATCCATGTCTCCTAGAAGAGTTGGGTGAGTGAGGCCACATCACAGATGGGTTGGTTGGAAAACAGCGAGACTCCCGCGGGAGAAGGAGCTAGGAGAGACCCCACAAGGAGCAAAGCGACTGAGGAGGCTTTCCAGTTCCCCCGCAGGAAAGCGAGTTGTTTTCCAGCCAACCCTAACACTTATCCGTGAGTTTTATATTTCCACCCCATCAAAAGAAAGGTTTAGTAACTTTAAAAGAGGTGTTTTACAGTGGAGTATGTGAAGGAAGTTAGAAGCTTGATAGGGACAAGACCTTTTATTATTGTTGGATCGACCGTTATTGTACAAGACAAGCAGAACCGTGTGCTCCTGCAATTACGCTCAGACACTAATGAATGGGGATTGCCAGGAGGAGCGATGGAACCTGGGGAGAGTTTCGTAGAGACAGCAAGACGAGAGCTTTTTGAGGAGACAGGACTCACTGCTGACTACTTTGAACATATCGAGACATTATCCGGTGAAAATTTCTATTTTAAGTATCCAAATGGTGATGAAGTCTACAATGTAATTGCCGTATTTATCGTCACACAATGCAACGGTAAACTGAAGATGGTTGACGGGGAGAGTTTGTCTCTACAGTATTTTCCCATGCAAGATCTGCCTATGAAGCTAGATGAAAGAGCCAAACAAATCCTGGATAGAGTGGGTGTAAACAGATGACAGAGAAACTTAAGGGAAAAGAGGCTGCCAGGAAATTCGTGAACAATCACTTCCCAGAATGCCAGGCAGCACTGCTGGCAGGAAGTGTCGTCCGAGGGGAAGGAACGGAAACATCTGATTTGGATATTGTCGTGTTTGATGAAAGGCTTCCCTCTTCCTATCGAGAATCTTTGTATGAATACGGTTGGCCTATAGAAGTTTTTGCCCACAATTTCACCTCTTATAAAGAGTTCTACAAAAGTGATATAGAACGAGCCCGGCCTTCCCTGCCCCGTATGGTCGCAGAAGGGATCATTATTAAAAAGGATGTACGAGTGAAGGTGTTGAAGCAGGAAGCAGCCCAAATCTTAGAACAAGGGCCTGCGCCCTGGACAGAAGAAGACATTCGTTCAAAAAGGTATTTTTTAACGGACACTCTTGATGATTTTATAGGCTGTGAAGATCGGGCAGAAGGAATGTTTATTGCCCAGACTCTTGCAGAATTGACAGCGGAGTTTATATTAAGGACAAACAATCAGTGGGTCGGCTCATCCAAATGGTGGGCACGGGCTTTGAGGCAGTTTGATAAGAAGTTTGCGGAGCGGTTGTTTTATACGTTTGATTGTTATTTCAGGAATGATGAAAAAGAACTGGTCATGAATTTAGTTAAAGATGTATTACGCCCGTATGGTGGGCGTCTCTTTGAAGGTTTTTCTTTAGGAAAAAGATAAGGGGGCATATAAGTGAAGCGGATTATGGTAATGGGAGTATCGGCCGGCGCTGGTAAATCAACGTTTGCACGTAAGTTAGGAGAAAAGCTTGGAATCAATGTGTACCATTTAGACCGCTTTTATTGGGAGCCGGGTTGGAAAGAGGCGAGTGTTGAGGATTTTACAAGAAGACAGCAAGAAGCGATGAACCAGGAGGAATGGATTTTAGAAGGCAACTACCAATCCACTTATCGAATTCGCGCAGATAAGGCTGATACCATCATTTATATAGACATGCCTTTATCCATCTGTTTATATCGTGTGTTTAAAAGATGGTTGATTCATAGGGGGAAATCAAGACCCGACCTCGGAGAAGGCTGTCCGGATAAGCTTGACTTTGAGTTTATTAAATTTATCGTAACCACCTATCATGCAAGGAAGAAGAAAATGTATAAGAGACTGCAAGATTTTCAGGAAATTGGAGGGCAGAAAAAAGTCATAGCTTTGAAAGGAAGAAAAGCGGTAAAGACTTATCTCGAAAACTTGTGAGAGCATATTGAATGTCCGCATTAAAGAAAGCCGCTTTCACTGAGAATCCTTTCAAAGTAAAAAAGCACCCCGGAGTATGAGTACTCTCGGGATGCATTTCATCTTAAGCCGCTCCTTTTTCTTCTCGTTCTTCTGGCATTTGAAGCGGTTGTGGTTTACATTTTTTATTTGTTAGTTCAGATACCGCATAGATCATAACGAACGCTGCGATACATGCAAGCGTACGGAACGGGAATAACACAATTCCATCCGCATTGATCATTGGGTAAGGCAGAAAGGCTGGTAACCCTAGAGCTGGTTCGCCGCCTCCAATCCTTAAGAATAGAGCAGTGACAAAGCCAGCGATAGAACCATATAAATTTGCTTTCTTATAGAAAAGTGCCATTGTCAGCTGCGGGAACAAAATGGTGTAGACAAGGTCTGATGCCAAATACCACAATGTATAGACACTTTTTACATTCAGTGCGATAATCATCGCGCCAACACCGACGATAATAATTGTACGCTTGATAACTTTCTTCAATTTGTCCTGACTTGCCTTCGGATTGACTAATGGACGATAAACGTTCCAAGAAGCCATGGAAGAAGCAGAGAGAATAGAAGAGTCCATGGAGGACATAACGGCAGCCGCTAGGGCCCCTAGTCCAATGGCAGAAACGATCTCAGGTGTCAGGTATCTTAATACGTGTGGAAGGATAACAGCAGGGTTTTCTGGGGATGGAAGTCCCATGCTTGCCCAGTCAATATTAAATCCTACAACTCCAATTAGTACGGCAGGGATAGCTGCAATGATACAAACAATTCCTGCAGTAATGGAGAGCCACATCGCAGTTTTTTCATCTTTAGCAGAAAGAACACGTTGGAAATAGACTTGCCAAGCGATACCACCAAAAATTAATAGTAATGCATAGTCAATCCAATTCCAGAACCAATTTCCCCATGCAGGATCCTGCCATCCATTCAGTGGAGGGAAAAGGTTAGCGTAGGAACCGAGTTCTACAGAATAATTTTCCCAGGCGGAGTCTAATCCACCAACATGTCCAAGCGCGAATGGGACTACAATAATCAGTCCGATAAGTAGAATGGCCATCTGGAAAACGTCTGTGTACGCAACGGCCCACATACCTCCTGCCACAGTGTAGGCGATCGCTATGATACCGGATAAAATAATAGATGTTGTAAAATCAATATTCAATATCGTTCCAAAGGTCGTACCTAATGCGGTTAAAATTGCCGCACTCCAGAACATTTCCCCTAATAACGCAGGAATGTAAAGAACACCAGCCATTTTTTTACCGAACCGCTGTTCCAGAGGGTCGATGATCGTCATGAATTCGTAGCGACGCATTTTTCTTGCATAGAAAATACCTCCAATAATTAAGCTTAACGCATACCCCCATGGAGCCTGAGCCCATACGAGGCCGTCACTGTAGGTGAATTCAGCTGTTCCATTTACATAACCACCGCCAACCCATGTAGCGGCCATTGTGAACATGGCAATACCTAGAGGCAAGCTGCGCTTGGCAACCATCATATCTGAGAGGGAACTGGATTTGCTTGTAGCGAGGAAAGCACCGATGTAATAGACGAGGGCATAGAAGGCGATCATGGCAATGAACCCACCCCATTGGATGTTTTCATTGGTTAAAGCGATATATATGACAAATGCGGTTAATAAGACACCAATGAGTATAACAGGTGCATTTTTCTTTAAGAAAGGTTGTTGCTTTTCCATTGACATCACTCCTTGTTGTGAATTATTATCAGAATATTCTGTAAATTATAAAGGGCGTACGTCTCCAATAAATAACGATCACTCGTTAATTTTGGAGAGTCGTATATTTTATTTTTTTTCGTCTATTGGAATGAGATCGAATATCTCTCCACTTTCAATAGAGGCTACCAGTTTTTGCAGCCACTGGTAGTAGGGGATGGAAGCTTCCAGTTGATTGTACACTTCAGTCGCTTCTGCCCTTACTTCATCCGAGATATCTTCTGCATCAAGCAGCGCTTTCACTTCTCTCTGTGCTTGTCTAACAGCATCCAAGTTGATCTTGGCTTCTCTTAGCCATTTCTTCGTAAAGAATTTTGAGAAGAAGCTAAAGAAATCTTTTTCAGCTACAAAAGTTTGTCTGCGTGTTCCTTTTCGGAACGTCTGCTTAACAATGTCATAATTTTGCAGCTTCTTGACGCCGGTGCTCATGCTTGGTTTGCTCATCCCAAGCTTTTCCCGCATTTCATCGAGTGTCATATCATCTTCGAAATACATCGTGCCATATAGAGTTCCCGCACTGCGAGTGACTCCATACAAATCCATTGTTTCAGCTATAGAATCAATAACGAGACCCTTTGCATTCTCAATGGTTTGCTTCGCAGCTCCATTCTCATTAATGGTCATCAAAAACCTCCTCGCTTGCTACCAGTTAACTTTATTAAATTTTTTCTTTACAATCTTTATCTTAACGTATAAATCAAAGTTGTCAAAATCAAAATAAATCCAGAATACTCTATAACCTTTGTGACTCTAAGTGTAAACATCAATTCAATTTCTTAATCGCTTTGACAAATAAAAAAAGAGTTGATATCGTAAATAGATTTAAAAACGTTAATTTTTTTCTTTACAAACTAACACTTCGCTGAAACAGCAGAAGATGTTATTAAATGGTGAATGAGAGTTTCTTTCTCGAAGGGCACTCGAAACATTATAAGGATTCATGAAGTACCAAAATCGGTTTAATAAATAGAAGGTGAGAGCCTCTCCAACATCGAGAGGCTTTTTTTAATACAAGGGGTGAAGTATGCTAGTTACTAGATAAGGAAAAAATGAAACTAAAATGTCATTTTCATTAAAGCTTTTTCTTTAGAAAAGTTCAATTACATCCACTATAATTAAAATATGTGAATGTGTTCACAAATAGCCTTCTAAGTTAGGAGCTAATCAAATATATGAAGTATCTCAGCAAATTAGCCTTTGGCCAAAGAACACTAGTTTTGCTATTGCTTATATCCTCCCTATTTATTGGTGCAACAATTATTGGTCAAGCCTATTTTTTTGTGGCTGTAGTGGATCGGATTTTCCTGGATGAGCAGTCCTTTCAAGAGATTATTCCTCTTCTTGGTGGATTGATTCTCGTACTTGCCGGGCGCTCTTTCTTTACATGGGCAAGCGGCCGGATTGGGGTAAAGATGGCATCCCGATCGAAAAGCCATCTTCGAAAGACTGTGATAGGGAAGTTCTCCAGGAATCCGTTACAAGTGTCCCTGTCTGGCCAGTCAGGAAGAAAAGTCAGTGTACTCATGGATGCTGTTGATGAGGTAGATGGTTATTTCAGCAGTTATATTCCTCAAATGATACAAACGTCAGTCATCCCCGTCATGATTTTAATTGTGGTCTTTACTCAGCACCTTTATTCGGGCCTGATCATGGTAATCACTGCACCATTTATCCCATTTTTTATGGCGGTCATTGGGGTTATGACAAAGAAAAAATCAGAGGAGCAGATGGAGAAGCTGTCCGCTTTCTCAGGTACGTTTTTGGATACGCTGCAGGGACTGCCGACGTTAAAATTGTTTGGCCGCTCGAAGAAGCAAAAAGATGAGATTGAAAGAAGCAGTCTCGGTTTTAGAGATGCTACAATGGCCGTCTTAAAAGTGGCTTTTGTATCTTCATTGATGCTCGAATTCATTTCCATGTTAAGTATTGGCCTGATTGCTCTTGAGATTGCCATCAGACTTGTTGTTTATGAAAGCATCGCATTCTTTCCAGCCTTTTTTATCCTGGTATTGGCACCTGAATTTTACCTTACTCTGAAAGATTTCGGCAGTGCATTCCATACTGGTCGAGGAAGCACAGGGGCAGCCAATCAGCTGATGGAAGAACTGGAGAAAGATGAACAAGGCGTTATATGGGGAGAAAAGAAACTGGGGAAATCTGAGGTGCCGCCTTACCTTAAATTAGATAACGTCCACTTCAGTTATGGTTCAGGTTTTTCTCTTGAGAGCATTGAAGTAGATGTACCTCCTCAATCACAGACGGCAATTGTCGGTCGAAGCGGGGCAGGCAAATCGACACTTCTGAATGTGCTGGCAGGTCTTGTCCAGCCTGATCAGGGCCAAGTCAAACTGAACAATCATCCTTTATCATCCTATATGGAAAAGGATTGGTTTGGACAGCTTAGTTACATCTCTCAGCATCCTTATCTTTTTTCAGGAACGATTGCAGAAAATATTGAAATCGGTGGTCGCGGAAACCATTCAAGAGAAGAGGTTATGGCCGCAGCTGAAAAAGCAGGACTGGGAGAACTGCTCGAGACGTTAGAACAAGGGTACGATACGAAGGTTGGCGAGGCTGGACGGGGTCTTTCGGGCGGAGAAAAGCAAAGGCTTGCTATCGCGAGAGCTTTCTTAAAAAATCCTTCTGTCGTATTGTTTGATGAGCCAACGACAGGTCTAGATTTGAAAACAGAACAAATTCTTCAAGAGTCAATTAAAGAACTTGCTGAAAACTCAACCATTATTACGGTGGCGCACCGAATGCATACGATTAAGAAAGCTGATCAAATCCTCTTCTTAGAGGACGGGCATCTGCTTGGAAAGGGTAGCCATGAGGAATTATTAGAAGCTGTCCCTGCTTACCGTGAAATGGTCTATGTTCAACAAGGGGGAAGGACTACATGAAGGACTTAGGTGCGGTCATAAAAATCATTGTCATGGAAAAGAAGGATATCTATCTTTCTGTGTTATTCGGTTTTCTTGCGGGGATTTCGGCCGTTGGATTGTTTGCCTCAAGTGGATATTTAATTTCAAGAGCCGCCTTGCTGCCTCCGTTGTATGCTCTAACAGTACTAATTGCATTTCTCAAGTTGTTTGGGTTTGTGAGAGCACTCGGGAGGTATGCCGAGCGTTATTTTTCTCACCGGGCAACCTTCACGATGCTAAGCAATCTCCGGGTGATTTTTTATGAAAAATTAGAACCTCATGCGCCAAGAGTATTTCAAAAGTTCAGGAGTGGTGATTTACTTTCAAGGATTGTCGGAGATGTAGAGAGTCTGCAAAACTTTTTTCTTCGTGTCTATTACCCTCCGGTCGTTCTAGTCATTATTTTTTTAAGTACGATTTTGTTTACATCTATTTTTTCCTTAGCAATCGCTGTAGTTTTGCTGCTGGGACTTGTTTTGACAGGTCTCCTCATCCCTGCTTGGTTTGCGTGGCGGCAACGGAAGGTGGATCAACAAGTAAGAGAAGCAAGGGGAAAGCTTTCGACAGATGCAACGGAGTTCCTCTATGGGTTTAGGGATTTGAAAATCTATCAGCAGCTTGATGCCAAGGAGGAAGAACTTCAACAATCTTCCGTAGACTACATTAAGGAACAAGAAAAAGAAGGCGCACAAATGATGTTCAGTCATTCAATGAACACGATGTTTTCTTTAGTTATTTCATGGCTTGTGTTGGGAATGGGGGCCTACCTTGTAAGTAAAGGGGATTTGAACGGGCTGTTCTTAGCAATGCTTGTTATGATCTCCCTTACTGTTTTTGAAAATGCGACACCGATGGCCGTACTCCCAAGTCACTTAGAAGACAGCAAACGAGCTTCAAAGCGGTTGTTTTCTATTGTAAATGAGGAGAGAGAC
The DNA here is from genome assembly GCF_002097535.1 of Halobacillus mangrovi. Classification (GTDB taxonomy): domain Bacteria; phylum Bacillota; class Bacilli; order Bacillales; family Halobacillaceae; genus Halobacillus; species Halobacillus mangrovi_A. Next base: position 4,116,994 of record NZ_CP020772.1, on the reverse strand, counting down.
ACAACTGCTAAAGAGCCTCTTCAGTTAGATGGAGGCGTAGCTCCTGAGATTGAGATAAACGATGTAGATTATCTTTACCCGGGTGAAGCAAGAAAGGCTCTGGATGGAGTTACTCTTTCTATTCCTTCTGGTTCAAAAATAGCCATTGTCGGACCGAGCGGATCAGGCAAATCCACACTACTGCAGCTCTTAATGAAATTTGTGAAGCCTGAACAGGGAAGCGTGTACGTGGATTCATTACCGTTAGAGTCTATTGATCAAGAAAATTTGTGGCAGCATAGCAATGTCGTACTCCAGGAAAATCAGTTTTTCTATGGAACGATTGAAGATAATCTTCAGCTTGCTGGTGAGAGTGTCAAAAAGGAAGAAATGGTGAAGGCACTTGAAAGTGTCGGCTTATCCCGCTTTTCTCTTGAAGACTCCGTCTATGAAAAAGGAGAGAACCTTTCGGGAGGAGAAAAACAAAGGCTTGCGATCGCAAGAACCCTGTTGAAAGGGGAACACCTCTGGCTGCTGGATGAACCGACCTCATCCATCGATGCACTTACAGAACAAAAGATTTATAAGCACTTGTTCTCAAAAGCAGCCGAAGACACATTACTATTAGTCAGCCACCGGCTTACAGGACTAGAAAGTATGGACCAAATCGTTGTCATGGAAAATGGCACAATCGTCGAAACAGGCACCTATGAAGAGCTAATGAACAAACAAGGATACTTCTATCAAATGAAACAAATCGAACAAACGGTATTTGGATAAGATGAATAATGTAAAAAATAACCACCTCAGGTCATCCATATAATGGAAGTTCTGAGGTGGAGTTTATTCCATTCTTATAAATGGATCAAGAGACATCCGGTGTACCCTATAACTTAGTAATAATAGGGATATCCATAGTATGGATATGGTGAATAATAGTACGGATATGGGGTGAGATAAGGGAATAGAGCAAGAGCAGTCAGCGCGGCAAGTGGGAAGAAAGATCTTCGGAACCGCCTTGCTCTTCGGCGGCCATAGCCATATTGACGCTGTTCATCTACAGGGTTTCCGTTCTCATCCACTTCTACATCTTCGCTGGTAAGCATCGTAATGCCGTCCTCTTGGACATCAGTAATGATCCCATCAGCAGAGCTGCCATCATTCATAGCGATCATGACATGGTAGAATTGATACTTTTTACAATTGCTATGAGTAGGTTTCATATAACCTTGAGATTGAGGCATTGCAGCTCCCTGAGTCTGGTTCGTATTTCGTTCTTCAGTCATTTATAACCAACTCCTCACCACCCATGATATTCACCCAGCCCAAATCCGTTACAAAAATATTTGTAAGGGTTTCCATTAGGAACAAAATCTATATTTTAGTAAACTGAAACTAACATGGAAAGGTGAGGTGGATGGTATGGAAACGAAAGCGCCTATTAAATTAACTCATAATATGCATTTGATTGATGGCTTTGATTTAGGGTTTGAGGGCAGAACAGGTACATACGTGCTTCAGTCTGAAAAATTGACATTGGTAGAAACAGGTCCTAGTCCTTCGGTTCCAAGAGTACTTCAAGGGTTAAAAGAACTTTCTCTCAGGCCAGAGGATGTAGAATACATCATTTTGACTCATATTCACCTTGATCATGCGGGGGGAGCAGGCCTTCTAATGAAGGAGTGCCCGAATGCCAAAGTGATCGTTCATGAAAAAGGTAAGCGGCATTTAGCAGATCCTTCCCGGTTGATTAAAGGGGCAAAAGCCGTGTATGGTGAGAAATTTAATGAGCTGTTCGATCCGATCCTGCCTATTCCGGAAGAAAACCTAATTGTGAAACATGAGGGAGACACTCTGGAGATTGGCTCTAATCGTATACTGACATTCTATGACACACCTGGTCATGCGAAGCACCACCTAGGAATTTATGATTCTTTCAGCAATGGAATATTCACAGGAGACACAGCTGGGATCAGGTACCATCAAACAGAAAATCATCAACTGACATTTTATTTACCAACAACATCACCCAATCAGTTTGATCCTGATGCGATGCTTCAATCCATAGACAGGTTTCGAAGGCTCAATCCTGATCGGTTATACTTTGGACACTTTGGGGAGTCCAATCAACCGAAGGAAGCTTTCGATCAAGTCAGCTTATGGATTCCAGTGTTTGTTGAGGAAGCAAGACAAGCGGTGGAGCAAGATGAAGGTCTTGAAGGAATTGAGAAGCGGCTCTACCAAAAGATTCGTTCCTATTTGAAAGAGAATAACATCCCTGACGACCATCCTGTGTATGAGCTTTTGAAACTGGATATAGAAGTTTGTGCGATGGGGCTTGCGGACTACCTGAATAAACAATAAGTTTAATAGGCATAAGCAATCACGCTTATGCCGTTTTTATTTATAGTTTTTAAGCCTCGCTTTCGATATAGCTTGGGCCCGTAACCTTGGTAGAGGTTTGGTGTAGCTGGGAAACGACTCGCTTTCCTGTGGGGGAACTGTCAAGCCTCCTCGTTCGCTACGCTCTCTGTGGGGTCTCGCCTAGATCTTTCTCCCACGGGAGTCTCGCCGTGTCCCATCCACACCTGCTGTCAAGAAGTTAACGGACCCTTTAACATTCGCATGCCTTCTACATCCAAACAGCTGCTGAGTTGATAATCCTTATATGGTGTTTTCGTTTACTTAAATAAATGTAAAGTGAAAGGGGAAATGGTGTGACTACTTCGGGAATGTTATGGCTGGTAAGCCCCAACAGGTTGGCAAACTGAGGAGGCTTTCCGTCCCCATGGCAAGCGAGCAATTTACCCGAACGCCTAGTTTGGTACTAGGTACGGAAACATCCCTACCTAAGCAACGAAACTAAGTTTTCAGGATAAGATGGTTTAATTGAAAGAAGGTAGCCTCATCAAAACCTCTGATAATAAAATTAATGAAACGAACTTGAGTTTCATAACGTAAATAAGACATCACATAAATAGGAGAGAGAGAAATGATTGGAATTTTAACTACAACGATCTTATCGTTTATTCTGTATTTTCTATTGGCTATCATCGCCTATATGAAAAATCCAATGAGGCGCAAACTGATCATGAAGAATGCGATTGGATTATTTATTTTCGGGGCCATTATCATGATCGTATTCGTCTACATTTTCCTGCCGACGATCACGCTCCCCAACTTATTGATCTTAAACACGATTGTGGCGATCCTCTTAGTACCACTCATCTACGCTGGAGCAAGAGTACCTGTCAATGCTAAAACGTCCTTCCGCTCATGGACGGGAGGCATCGCCGTTGTTGTAGCGCTTGCTATCATTGGTGTGTTTTTATACAGCATTGTTGCTCTTGGTGAAACCTATGATTCGATTTCAAAATCCGAAGAAGAGGAAGCCAGACCCCTAAATGAAGAAAACACACCGATTTCAGTGGCACCAGAATCGGCCAGGAATAAGGTGCAAAAAGCTATGAGTGTTGTGCCGAATACCCAGTTTTATGATTTAGGAAAACTACAGGCTCAGCGAGTTGGAGAAGAGATTGTCTATATCGCACCAGTTGAATTCACTAGCTTTTGGAGATATATCCGAGGAAATGAAACCGAAGGCTACTTCTCGATTCCGGCAACGAACGTGAATGCCCAGCCTGAGTTTATTGAAAGTAAAATGAGGTACACCAACTCAAGTTACTTCCACCATAATGTTCAACGTGCCGTTTATGGCAAGCACCCGAACTACATTCAAAGCGGGGAAGCCCAGATAGAAATCGACGATGAAGGGAAACCCTGGTACATCCAGACGATTTATAAGCCGCTGTTTTTCTCCAACCGTCCTGACATGAACCAAATTAAGGTGGCAGTCGTTGATCCAGTGACGGGGAATGTGGATACTTATGATGCCAGTGAAGCCCCTGAATTTATAGAAGGTTCAGTGAGCTCTGAGTTGGCTGCACTTGAAAATGAGTACTTTGGTAAATATGTTCATGGATGGCTGAATTCTATTTTTGGTAAGAAAGATGTGAAGATCCCGAATGAATCTGGTACAGAAAGCAGTGTAACTCCAATTTTCAGTGAGGAAGGCGAAATGTATTACTTTACAGACATGGCTTCTCCGAAGGAAAATATTGATTCGGCGCTCGGGTACACGTTAATCCATGCTAGAACAGGAGCGCTCACCTACTATAATGGTCAGAAGAACAATGGAATCATGGATAGTAAAGGAGCGAAACAAATCGTCAATAAAGAGTTTCCAGAAAAGAATTGGACTGGTTCAATGCCAGTATTGTATAACGTCGATGGTCATCCGACTTGGATTGTAAACGTTCTTGATCCTAATGGGTTATTTAAACAATATGCTTATATAAAAGCATCCGATTCAGATTTTGCCGTGTTCGGAGATACTGCGAAGCAAACCTTAAATGCCTACCGCTTGCAGCTTGCCCAGGACCCGAGCACTGTTGAAGGCAGCGGCGGGGTAGAGCTGACAGAGAAAAGCGGGGTTATCAATCGTGTGCTCGTCACTTCCACAGAGGCGCGGCAATCTGTCCAATTCTTATTACAAGGAGAAACGACGATTTACACGGTTAATACGAGTAAAGCACCTCTAGCTATTTTCTTAAGAGAAGGCGACAAAGTAGAGATGCAGGCGAGAATCCGCGATAACGAAACCGCTACTGTAGAAGAGATGCAAATTGAAGGAATTAATTAATAAAATTTTAAGCCCCCTAAGTTTAGGGGGCTGTTACTATTCCTCGATTTTTATTCATTTATGATAAAATAACAGAAACAATATTTTTAGGAGGTAATCGAAATGTCAAAAGCAACATTTGCAACAGCAATCAACTGTATGGATGGGAGAGTCCAGCTTCCGGTCATTCATTGGATGAAAGAAAACTATCAGGTCGAGTACATAGACATGATTACAGAGGCTGGTCCGAACCATTTTATTTTAAACGGAACAGAAGAAGGACTTGAGTCTATGAAGTCAAAAGTTAACATTTCTACAGAAAAACACGGCTCAGAAGTCGTAGCTGTTGTCGGTCACCATGACTGTGCAGGAAATCCTATCGGCAAAAATGAAAAAGTTGCGCAAACGAAAAAATCATTAGAAATCATTCGTTCATGGGAGCCTTCTGTTACCGTCATCGGATTGTATGTGAATGAAAGCTGGGAAGTAGAAGTCATTTCTGAATAAAGGAAAACGTCACTCGTATAGCGAAAATAATTAGGTGATAAATTTTCGCACGAGGGAGCGATGGAATGTGGAACAGGCGAGCTGTTTTGAGTTGTTGGAGGATGAATGGGATCCCATATACGTAGAGCTTCAGAAGTTTTCTCAAGCCCAAAACGTCGTACACATATCGCCTTTTACGATTACGAAAAACGATTATGACCTTTATGAAATTGAGAGTGAGGGCATTCACGATTGTGTGAGTACACTTGAACAGTGTTACCGTTATTTATGTGAATACAGTGAAAAGTAAGGAGAAGGTCTATACTATAGACCTTCTCTTTTTTTACCCGGTAGACTTTAAAAGTTAGCGAAAAATGAAAGGTTTTGTTATATAATCTGAATTTTTAGATAATTACTTGTTTCATTGAATGAAGTAAGTTAAGATCAAAGAAAAAAGGAGGCTTGAAATGCGAGTAGGAAATAAAGCACTGATAAAAGAATTGAATCGTTCTCACGTGGTTTCTACCATTCGTACCCACCAACCGATTAGTCGAACTGAGATATCCAAAGCACTGAATTTAGGTTTATCTACGGTGACTTATATTACAGAGGATCTGCTATCAGCCGGTTTGGTTTTCGAAAAAGGAACAGCGAATTCAACAGGGGGAAGGAAAGCGACTTTACTATCCTTCAACGAAGACTATGGATATGCTTTTGGGGTAAAAATTGAGGAATCCCAAGTCATTGTGGCTAGTACAAATCTTAATGCACATATTCTTTGTAAACACACGCTTCCTTTTAAAAGGACCACCCCACCAGAAACCTTGCTACATACCATCGTGCATCTTATTCATCGAATCATTCAAGAAACAAAAATTCCTGCAAGTAAAATGATTGGCATAGGGATTGCTGCATCAGGGTTAATTAATAACAAACAAGGAAAAGTTATTCGATCGACCTTACTTGGCTGGGAACAAGTAGAAGTTCGCAAAAAAATGTGGGAAGCGTTCAACGTGCCTATTTTTATCGACAATAATGTAAACGCTTACACAAAAGCTGAGCACAAATTTGGTTATGGAAAAGAATTAGATGATTTTTTGTGCATTTCGATAGGAGCGGGTGTAGGGGCCTCTCTTTTTTTGAATGGGAACGTATATGCTGGTCATCATGGCGGGGCTGGTGAAGTTGGCCATATGGTGATCAAGCAGGGTGGATACCGCTGTCATTGCGGCCAGAAAGGTTGTCTTGAAATGCACGCTTCTGAACGATTTCTAGAATCGGAAGGTAGGCAAATCAAACACCTTTATCCAGAAAGCTCCCTCCGTGAAGCGAATTTAGGTTTTAAACAAGTGACTTCAGCTGCACGTTCAGGAGATCCACTAGCTAAACATCTTTTAAGGAAGCTGGGGGAGAACCTCGGGATCGGGGTTTTAAACTGTATCAACGTATTTAACCCTTCTGCTGTCATATTCATTGGCGAAGGTTTAGTCGCAGAGGATTTCTTTATGACTTACACCCTTGACGTAGCATCGGATAACTTCTTTTCAAAAGCTGGATGTGAAGTCACATTCCAAGTCTCCAAGTTAGGAGATGACGCTTGGGTGCAAGGAGCAGCTTTACAAGCGATTGATCATTGGTTCGAGCACCCCATCAATGAGGAAAGTCGTTTACTTCTCTCATAAAGGACTATAAAAGGAGGAACTTTTAGTGATGCACTCAAGAAGCCTGAGGAATTCATTGTGTGTTTGGTCTTTATTTTTCATTTTGATTTTTGGGATCACTCATGTGGAAGCACGGGAAAGCCCTGGGACGGCGAAAGGATCGGGCCCTCTTTATTGGATTTCTTACGAACATCAATTTACCAATAATACTTATTTACCCGAGAATCGATGGAAGCAGAATATTGATTGGATGGCCGAGAACTTTCAACCCTACGGGTATGACATGATGAGTACAGATGGATGGATCGAAGGCTCAACCAAACATACGGAAAATGGGTACATCATCTCTCACAACGATTCTTGGGAACATGACTGGAAATATTGGGCGGACTATATCGAGAGCAAAGGAATGAATCTGGGAATCTATTATAATCCTTTATGGGTGACGCCGGCAGCTGTGAATAATGAAAATGCGACGGTCATCGGGAGACCGGATATTATGATTAAAGACATTGTCACGGAAGGGGACCGTTTTAACGGGGGGCAAGACACCTCGTTATACTGGGTGGACGTTACAAAAGATGGGGCGAAAGAATTTGTGCAGGGCTATGTAAATTATTTTAAAGAGCAAGGCGCCAAATTCTTGCGAGTCGATTTTCTTTCCTGGTATGAAACGGGGACAGATAAAAGTATAGGAGATGTAGGAATTGCTCATGGGCGTGAAAACTATGAAACCGCCCTTAGATGGATGGAAGAAGCGGCAGGAGATGACATGACATTAAGTTTAGTTATGCCCCACTTGAAAAACCATGCGGAACTGGAACTCAAGTACGGAGATATGATTCGTATTGATGAAGATGTTTTCCATGGAGGATGGGATCACATCAGTGGGAGACGTCAGGAGTGGACGGATACATGGTCGCAATGGGCGAACCCATTCCAAGGCTTCACCGGATTTGCCGATGTGTCCGGACGTAACTCTATGATTCTCGATGGAGATTTTCTGCGTATGAATACATTCACAGGAGAGTTTGAAGAGGAAGAAAAGAAAACGGCTGTCTCCCTCTTCACAATGGCAGGTTCCCCGATTGCGATTGCCGATCAGTTCGACACCATTGGAGAAGATGCGCATTTCTATCAAAACTCAGAGCTTATTGAACTGAATCAGCAAGGATTAGCAGGGAAGCCGATTTTTTATAATAACGATCATTACAAGTTTAGTAGTCGTGATAGTGAACGCTGGCTTGGGCAGTTACCCGATGGGGCATGGGTGGTCGGCTTGTTTAACCGATCGGATGTAAGAAAAGAACTTTCCGTAGATTTTTCTAAGGAATTGGGTCTCGAGACAGAAGCGTATGTGAGAGACTTGTGGGCTCATGAAGATATTGGATATCGTTACAATCACAAAGCCTCTTTAACTCCACACGATACAAGCATGGTCAAGGTCGTACCTCGATCTGCGAATAAAAAATATGAAACTGAAGTAGCTTCCTATCAACAGGGTGCTTATTTCAATAACGAGCAACAAGGTTTTAATAGTTTTGGTTATATTGAAAACATGGACCAACCCGATGCTTCTGTAACCGTGGCTATTTCTGTTCCAACCGCTGGTGATTACACCTTGAACTTTCGTTATGCCAATGGATCAGATAATCCTTCTACAAAAACGTTAGTGGTCAATGAACAAAACCAGTCAGTAACGTTCGAATCGACAAATGACTGGGATACTTGGAAAGGCAAACAGGCCACTTTCCAATTGGAAGAAGGAGAAAACCTGGTTACTGTGAAGAATAGTGCAGGGGATGAGGGAGAACTGCACCTGGATTATATCGAGCTCCTCCATCCAGAAGTAATCCTGACTAACGGAGATTTTGAAATGGGAGACCATACTGGCTGGGATGTTTGGAACCCTGACAATGCCTGGACGGGGGTAAACACGGAAGACGCTCATGAGGGATCGAAGCATTATTTTTATAAGTCGGAACCTTACCAGGCCAGTATCCATCAGAAGCTGAAAGGGATTGAAAATGGAGAATATAAAGTAAGTGCCTGGGTGAAATTGCAGCCTTATAATGACCCGACATTCGAAAGTGCTGGCAACATCGCACGAATGGAAGTATCTGAGCATGGCAGTGACCAAATTAATGTAGATATAAAACCAGAACAACCTGAGTTTCAGTGGAAAGAAATCACTCAGACTTTTGAGGTCACGAGCGGTCAACTGGATATAGGATTCTACACGGTAGCACCTGAAAATACTTCTTTTCAAATCGATGATGTGAAGATAGAGAAAGTTGGAGATGAGACCTCGATAAAATATCTTTCCAATTCAGGTTTTGAAATAGGAGTAGAAGGTTGGACATCCTCTGCATTGAATCGTACTTCTATGGAAGCTGAAAATGGGTCATCATTTGCTCGGTTAGCCGGTAAATCTGAAGTGTGGCAGTACGTCACACTTCCTGAAGGAGACTATACGGTAAGAGCGAAGGCAAGAAAAAGCGAAACAGCAAAGCAAGCAGAAATCTATGTGTCTTACGGTGGTGGAAAGGAGTCTGAGGAGATATCAACTAGCAACTGGGATTCTGTGGGAACGACCCTTATCTCAGTTGAGGCGAATGAAGTGGTTAAAGTCGGCGCCTCTCTGGAAGGAGAGAACGGAAGCCTTCTTGATATTGAAAAGCTTGAAATAGTTAAAGCAGATCTACAGCAGCCGCAGGTTACTACTCTACCCTCACTGGATACTTCAAGCCCTTATTTAGAAAAGGATAGTGAAATCACCTTCCATATGGAAGACCAGTCAGCCGTAAGATTGTCTTTTTTAAAGGACGGAATCGCCCGTGTTTGGATGGAGCCGACAGGAACATTTTCTAAGAAAAAGTCTTATGTAGTGGATAATGAAAAAGCAAAGGCTCTGTATCGTATTACCGATGAAAAAAATTATTATAAAATTTCCACAGAAGAACTGACGGTAAGGGCTTATAAGAACCCTTTCCGTCTTGCCTACTATGACCGTCATAATAAAACCTTACTCACCCAAGATCAAACAGATGGAGGTCTTGGGTATGATCAGTATAAAGGCGTATATCAAATTTTTGAATTAAATGCTGATGAGCACCTTTATGGACTGGGAATGGATCGTCACACTAAAGAGCTCGATAAGCGAGGGACAACAATTACGATGAATAATTCCATGGTTGATGGTCTTGGAGGAAATACCTCTGATATTTCAGGAACTTTTTTGACCTCCACAAACGGTTATGGAGTGTATTTTGATAATACCCATCAGAACGCTCAATTTGATCTAGGAAAAGATAATAAGTCAGCCTATTCCTTCTATGCTCCAAACGGAGAAATGGTCTACTATTTCATGGCTGGACCAGATTTTCCTCAAGTGATGGACTCCTTTGGAGAGCTGACAGGAGAGCCTCCTTTACCTCCACAATGGTCGCTCGGCTATATTCAATCGAGATTCGGATATAAAAGCTGGGAGGAAGTGAATCAAATTGCAAGTACCTTTAGAGACAAAGCCATTCCTATGGATGGGCTGATTCTGGATGTTTACTGGGCGAAAGAGGATCAATATTTTGATTTTACTTGGTCGGGTGCTTTTTCGAATCCTGAAGATCACCTTAAGCAATTAGCTGATAAAGGTGTAAAAGTCACTCCTATTGTAGATCCTTACATTGAGTCAACTGCCAATAATTATAGTGAGGCTGATGATAAAGGCTACTTTGTTCAGGACACTTCAAATCGAACGATCACATACCCAGCCTGGTACGGAGGTGGCGGTCTCGTTGATTTTACCAATGAAGAAGCAGCAAAATGGTACACTCAACAAGCCAAAACTCTTCATGATGCCGGAACGAAGGGATGGTGGATCGATTTGAATGAACCAGAACAACAAACAGATCCTATCCGTGATCACTTTCAAGGAGGAAGAGCGGATGAAATTAGGAATGTCTATGCTTTAGTAGAATCTAAAGCCTTTTATGAAGGACAAAGATCTTACACTGATGAACGTGTGTGGTCTCTTGCGCGCTCCGGATTCTCGGGAATCAGCGAATATGGGACGACCTTATGGAGTGGTGATGTCAATGCTTCATGGGAGGCGCTGACTCACAACTTGCAGCTTGGACTTACAGCATCTATGTCAGGTATGCCTTATTTTACGACCGATGCAGGAGGATTTTCAGGGGTGCCTTCTTCTGAATTGTACACACGTTGGATGCAATCAGCGGCTTATATGCCAATCTTCCGTTCACATGGAGCAGATGGAGAACGTGAACCTTGGGCATTTGGAGAAGAAGCAGAAACCATTGTAACCGAGGCGATCAGACAGCGTTATCGTTTGCTTCCTTATATTTATTCGGCCGTCAGAGATACGTCCGAAAAAAATCTGCCAATAATGAGGCCGTTGGTTTTTGATTATCAAACAGACCCGAACGTTAGCAATCTTAAAGATCAGTGGATGTTCGGCCCTTCGCTGCTTGTCGCTCCTGTTCATAAAGAGGGAGGTAGAGAGCGTAACGTCTACCTTCCAGATGGAAATTGGTATGAATGGAATGGGAAAGCGGTGTATGGAGGGGGACAAACGATCAGCTACGACGTACCATTAGAAAAAACACCTGTGTTTGTTAAAGAAGGAGCGATCATTCCTCTGGGAGAAGATATTCAGTATGTAGGGGAAAAGCCAAATAAACAGATCAGCTTAAGAATTTACCCTTATCAGTCTGGTGATCTTTCTACGTATACCTTATATGAAGATGATGGGTCTACCTATAAGTATGAAGAGGGGGCATTGGCGACAACGGAAATTACAGCAGAGAAGCAGAAAGATGAGACGCTGGTGACCATTGGAAAAAGGCAAGGCTCCTATGAAGGAATGGTTGAAAAACGAACCTACACCGTCGAATTGCCATTCGAGGAGGCTCCGAAATGGATTAAAGTCAACGGAAGGAAGCTAGAATCAGTAAAAGAAGTCAATATAGCTAAGAACAATTCTTTCTTATATGACGAAAAACAAAAAACGATTCAGATAAAAACTAAAGCTAAGTCTGACGGTGAACTGACAATCAGAGTGAAACATAAGGTAACAAAATAAGAGAAAGGGTCCGCGGAATATACCCGCGGACCTTTTTCATTGGTGTTTAATGATTATTCTCGGCTTTACCTTTTGCTTTTTCTGTTTTCTTATCACTGTGGAAGAAGATTTTTACTTTCTTCGTTTCATTCACAGGAATATTCACATAAGTCGTCTCGTTTTCTTCATCATAATAGTAAGTGTTTTCGTTTTGCTTCACTTCTTCTGGAGAATCTACTGCTTTATACTTCGTCGATGCTGCTTGGACTTTTCTTGGCATGTTTTCGTTGTTTAATTTTAGCGTATACGTTTCAAGGGAAGAGTCATAATTAGAGACTTTCTGCTTAGACGTGAATTCTACATGCTTCCCTTTACGTTTTAGGTTAAAAGTCGTTTCATTGAATTCGCCGTTCTTGTAATCTTCTGTCTCGCCATCGTCTTCGATGAACGTGTAAGAAGACTTGTCTTCCAAGTAAGTATCCAGGATCAAGTTCTCTAATGGTTTTTCACCTGTGTGTTTCTGGACATTACGGTGAGGGATGATGTCCCCTTTTTTGACGTAAAGCGGAAGCGTACTCAAGTCAGCTTCTCTGTTGATTGTTTGACCGCCTTCATGCTCTTCGCCAGTCCAGTAGTCTACCCAGGTTTCACCTTCTGGAAGATAAACATCTCTGGAAGTAGCTCCCTCTTCTACCACAGGAGCAACAAGAAGAGAAGAGCCAAACATGAATTGTTGATTGATATCATAGGTGTTTTCATCCTCTTGGAACTGGTAAACAAGCGGCTGTTGAACTGGAGTGCCATTTTCACTTGCCTCAATAAAGGCATTGTACAAGTAAGGCATCAACTTGTAGCGCTGTTCGATATACTTCTTACTGATTTCTTCAACCTCTTCTCCATATTGCCATGGTTCTTGCCCGGGAATATCTTTTGCATCTGGATCAAACGCTACGGTACTTCCGTTATCTGCATGTATACGAGAGAAAGGAATGAATACGCCGAATTCGATCCAACGTGCAAATAGTTCTGGAGTTGGACGCTTGGCGAATCCTCCAATGTCATTACCTACAAATGGTACACCGGATAAACTGACATTGTTATTCATTGGGATAGCTAAACGCATGGACTCCCATGAACTTTCGTTATCACCTGTCCAAAGTGTGCTGTAACGTTGGGAGCCTGCGTACATGTCTCTGGTAAGTACAAATGGACGCTTGTTAGGTTTTAAGATATCAAAGGCTTTGTCAGAGGACATTGCTTCATAATGAGCAAACATGTTGTGAAATTCGGAGTGCAACATGTCTCCGTATTTAACATCAAGAGGTTGAGTCTTGGTAGGGGTATCAAAAACTGCAGGTTCGTTCATATCATTCCATATCCCATCTACTCCGGCATCAAAAATCGTACGGTGGCTTTCCGCCCACCAGTCACGAACATTTTCTTCTGCAAAGTCAGGGAAGACAGAATCTCCAGGCCACACTTCTCCAATATAAGGACTGCCGTCAGGATTAGTAGCCCAATAGTCATTGGCGGTTCCTTCATCGTACATGTAGTAGCCTTCATCTACTTTAATTCCTGGGTCACTTACTGCCACAGAACTTACACCTTTATCTTCCAGCCATTGATTAAAGGCAGCAGGATCTTCTGTAAAGTCTTCACCCCATGTGAAGTTTCGGTAACCATCCATGTGATCAATGTCCAGGTGAACACCATCAAGAGGAATATCTTTCTCACGATATTTTTCTACAATCCCTTTAATTTCATCAGCTGTTTCGTAACCCCACTTACTTTGGTGTAGTCCGATCGCCCATTTTGGAGGCCGCTGCATCGTCCCAGTCAATTGACTATAACGCGTCAGTACATCTTGAATATCAGGTCCGTAAGCAAAATAATAGCTCAATTGTCCATCATTTGCGTAAAAGTAATAGTAATCGTCACTTTCACTAGCCATTTCATAATAGGAACGATTGCTGTTATCAAAAAAGATACCATAAGCTTTTTCATCTTTTAGCCCAATGAAAAATGGTATCGTGGTGTAAAGGTATTTCGTATCTTTGTTGTAATTATAAGCATCGTTGTTCCACATACCCATGCTGTCACCGCGGCGGTTAAAATCACCAGCCTGTTCACCGAAACCATAAAAAGCTTCATCATTAGTCGTGTCTTTAAATACATAAGGCTTTCCGTCTTCATACCCAGCGCCATAATCCATATTGTCCTGGTTGATGATATTTCCTTCACTGTCTAAAAACTTAATTCCAAAAGGCTGCTTGTTAATCTTCACTGTGATCTCATCGGTAGAAATGGAAATCGTATCTTCAGTTTCTTCCATTTCAAAGCTTGGAGTATCCCAATTGGTTTCCGTAATGGCTGCCGTTTGTTTTTCTTCTTCTCCTTGCTTCAGAATCGAGATTTTCGCCACATCTTCTGTTTTTAACTTAATGTGAGCTTTGTAGTTATCAGATAGTACAAGCTTCACTCCGTTATTAACAGCTTCGACAGACTGTACCATTAGCTTTTGCTGCATAGCAGCTGCTTTGTCCAGTTCTTTTTCCGGATAGGTATCAGCTACAGCCAATACACTAGATTCCGGGATGACAGACGGCAGTAACAGAGTTGTCGCTACAGTCATCGTGGCTAAACCTTTGCTGATCTTCTTCGTCCTGTGGTTTTTCTCCAAATCAATCACCTCTCCTTAATAATTTGTATGCTATACGTATTATTAATGTAGATGTATTTAACACGTATGCATAAATTAATTGTATAGGACGATAGGAAGGGTTGGCAATGAGTAACACAGGAACAAATTTATGGTAATAACGGATTAGATATAGTGTCATAAACACTGGGATAATTGTATTTACAAAAAAATTACATATAGAAAAAAATAAATATAAAGTATGATTTGGTTCATACATAATCTATTTGAACTAAGTAAAAATACGGACACTTTATGTCGGTTAGACTAAAATGGGCGCATGTCTATATGCGGTTTTTAAAGGTAAAATATGTATGTAAATTAAGTTTGAAGCTAGAATCTTCAGAATAATTGAGTGTCTATAGTTAATCTTGTAAAATGACAGAAAGAAACTTATAGATAAAAAGGTGTTTGGTTTAATGGAAAAATACATGGTTATCGGGGCAGGAATATTGGGAGCATCAACAGGCTATCACTTAGCGAAAAAAGGGGCAGATGTCACGATCATTGATCGGAATGACCCCGGCCAGGCGACAGAGGCTGCAGCTGGAATCGTATGCCCCTGGTTATCGCAAAGACGAAATAAAAAATGGTATCGTCTTGTCAAAGGCGGTGCCAAATATTATCCTGAACTGATTCAAATGTTGAAAGAAGATGGCGAGCAAGAGACTGGCTACAGAAGAGTAGGAGCCATCAGCCTTCATACTGATGATAAAAAACTCGATCAAATGGTAGAGCGTGCATTAAAAAGGAGAGAGGACGCACCGGAAATCGGAGAGGTTACCCGCTTGACTCCAGAAGAGACCAAAAAGCATTTTCCTCCTTTAGCTGACGGATATGGATCGGTCCATGTCAGCGGTGCTGCAAGGGTTGATGGACGTGCTTTAAAAGAGTCTCTTTTGAATGCTGCTCGAAAAAGCGGTGCAACGTTTGTCCAAGGCGATGCTTCCTTGGCTTTTGATAACAATGAGGTGACAGGAGTCAAGGTAAACGGTAAAACCATTCGTGGCCAGGTGCTCATGACAACAGGCGCATGGGCAAAGCCGCTGCTTGAGCCTCTCGGGATTGAATTTTTAGTTTCTGCTCAAAAGGCGCAAATCGTCCATCTTGAGCTGACGAACACAGACACAAGCAAATGGCCAGTCGTAATGCCACCGAACAATCAGTACATGCTTTCCTTCGGCGGGGGCCGTATTGTCGCTGGTGCGACCCACGAAGATGATGTAGGATTCGATAATCGCCCTACAGCGGGAGGGATGCATTATATATTCGATAAGGCATTGGAGATCGCTCCTGGCTTATACGACAGCACCTTGGTAGAAACACGGGTTGGCTTTCGTCCATTCACTCCAGGATTTTTACCTGTCTTTGGAGAAGTGCCAAATATAGACGGCTTGCTAGTGGCTAATGGGCTAGGGGCTTCAGGTTTAACTTCAGGTCCCTATTTAGGTGCAGAGCTTGCACGTCTGGCACTTGGAGAAGAAACGGAACTAGACCCAGCCGACTATGATGTAGCGGAAGCAATTCGCACAGTGGAATAACCATACAAAAAGGATGTCCTACTCACTCGTAGGACATCCTTTTTAATTTTGATCGGGATAATCACAATACTCAATTATGGTGCCTTCCGTATCAGCCGGGTTCAAGTAAATTAATCGCCTGCCATGTTTATTGGTACGGAGAGACCAGTCAAGCGTACGAATCCCTTGTTGTTCAAGCTCCTTTCGAGCCTCATCCAGATCTTCAACCCGATACGCTACGTGATGGACCCCTTTCCCTTTTTGCTTTATAAACCGGGCAATGGGCGAAGTCGTATTATTTGTCGGCATCAGAAGCTCTGTTCTGTCTCCATCAATATCGATGATGGCAATCTCGCTCTCGACCCCTTCCGCTTCACTGCGGTAGCGGTCAATCAATGAACCTCTGAGAACCTTCGTGTAAAACTCTATACTTTCCTCTATATTACGTACGGCAATGCCGATATGATCCAATTTCTTATCCAAAATCATTCTCCTCACTCAGCGGTTTTGGTTCATTTTATCACAAGAATAGAACGGGCTATTAAATTTAATAGTTACCAGCCTTTTCTATCCAAATATAGACAATTGTACAAGTCCTATCTCCTTTCACACATACGATGTAAGCAGGAGGTGAGAATCTATGTCTGACTTTTTAAGAAGAATTGGAGATGCTGGGCTGGCGGTCTTTGCAACCTTTCTTGTACCGATTGCACTAGCAGGTGTAGCTGCGGCTGCGCTTCTAGCATCTGCAGCAGCTGCTGCTTTTGCTGAAACAACGTTAATCGTTGTAGCAATCCTATTCGTGGTTTGGCTCATCCTGCATTTCATCCTGGCCAAAAAAGCGATTTGTGGATGTGATGAAGGCCACAATAACGGAGGTTGCAGAAAATCTCGCTAATTCCTAAACTGGCCAAAAAAACACCTTTAATTAGGTGTTTTTTCTACATAAAAAAGCAGCCTCTTAACTAAAGAGGCTGCCTTGTCTATCTATCCTAATTGTTTCACAACTTCTTTAGCTACAACTTCTGTAGACTGCGGGTTTTGCCCAGTAATTAATTTGCCGTCTACTTCATGGTGCGTAGCCCATTTCTCACCTGTTAGAACTGTGGCACCAAGTTCATTCAGTTTGCTTTCCAGTAAGAACGGCATATGTTTATCTAGTGTTGTTTCCACTTCTTCTGCATCAGTAAAGGCGCTTACTCGTTTGCCTTTCACGAGAGGCTCCCCATTAGATAAAGTAGCTCCGACTAAACCTGCAGGACCATGGCAGACGGCGGCTACAATTTTATCGGCTTCGTAAAAGTTGCGAAGTAGTTTCTGAAGTTTTTGGTTGTCAGGGAAGTCAAACATCGTACCATGACCTCCCGGAAGGAAGATAGCATCAAAATCTTCCGCGTTCACCTCGCTGATTGGTGTTGTATTTTCTAAATGCGGCTTCGTATTTAAAATCTCTTGCGGCTCATCTTCGCTCACACTATTTGGATCCACAGGGGCTTCCCCGCCAGATGGACTTGCAACGGTGACTTCATAGCCGTGATTTTTGAACTCGTTGTAGGCCTCTCCGAATTCAGATAACCAAATTCCTGTTGGTGTATCCTCAGTAATTTTTGCATGATTGGTAACGACCATTAATACTTTTTTAGACATTTAAATTCCTCCTTATCTAAATTGGGTATAGCCATAAAATAATCTTACGGCAGGTTTATGCAAAACAAAAAATGCGCTCGCCATTTGAGTGAACGAAACTTTTTTCTTCCCTTAACAATCAATACAAAGTGCCGACATGTGAGGATTTTCCCTCTAACTACGAACAGTAAACATGGGTGTTCGTCCGTTGACAAAAGCAATGTTCGATCATACGATAAGTGTATATATGAATATATGCGCATATAAGGAAGGTGCCGATACATGGAAAAAGAACCAAATCAAGAAGTGGACGGAAATGAAGAGGAAGTAGAACAGTTAGATGAAGAGACGTTGTTTGTTGTCTCCCAAACGTTCAAAGCGTTATCCGATCCGACTAGAATTCGAATCCTACATCTTCTCTGTAAACAGGAGATGTCTGTAAATCAAATCGCCGATACATTAGATCTACGACAGTCAACGGTATCTCATCAATTACGGTTTTTGAAAAATTTACGGTTAGTCAAGTATCGGAGAGCGGGAACGACCTTATACTATTCCAATGATGATGATCACGTTATGAACGTTTTACAGCAAACGATTAACCACGCTCTTCACCATTAAAGGGGAGTAGAAATATGAAGGAATATAAACTTCAGGGATTATCCTGTGCAAACTGTGCAGCGGAAATGGAAAGCGAAATTAAAAAGCTGGATCACGGGGAAGGTTCTCAGCTGAAATTTGGCTCCAGCAAACTCATGGTCGATGAGGATGTCGATCTGGAGAGAGTCCGGCAAATTCTTAAATCGGACGGTGCTTCATTAGTGGAAGAGGAAGGTCATGAGCATCACCACCACGACCATTCACACGGACCCAATATGAAGCTGCTCGTCATCTTTTCCGGGCTGATTTTCGGTTTGACATTTTTTGTTGAAAGCATGGTCCCTGGATTTGTTATAATTTTGATGTATGTTGTAGCCATGGCAATCAGCGGGTACCAGACGTTTATCAAAGGGGCAAAGAACCTCGTTCGGTTGAAGTTCAACATTGATACGTTAATGACAATTGCCCTTGTCGGAGCAGTTGCCATAGGGGAATGGCGGGAAGCCACCATGGTCGCAATCCTTTTTGGTCTGAATGAATATTTAGAAGGATTAGGAATGGAAAAAGCTCGTCATTCTATGGAAAAACTTTTGAAGGTGGCACCAAAGCAAGCGACCTTGCTTAGTGAAGACGGCACGGAAGCGGTCGTCCCTATAGAATCTTTGGAAAAAGGCGATATTGTGCTCGTTAAAGCAGGTGAGAAGATTCCATCGGATGGCATTGTCATGGAAGGGTTCAGTTCCGTTAATGAAGCGGCGATCACCGGAGAGTCACTGCCTGTAGAAAAAGCACCCGGGGAAACACTTTATGGTGGCAGTATTAACAATGAAGGATTAATAAAAGTAAAGATCTCCAAAGCTTATCAAGACTCTTCCTTAGCTAAGATTCTGCACCTTGTCGAAGAGGCACAGGACCGGAAGACTCCTACAGAGCTATTTATCAATCGTTTTGCCAAGTACTACACGCCATTAATTATGGTGATTTCCGGATTAGTCATGGTTGCACCGCCGTTACTAACGAGTGCTGCATGGGGAGCGTCCTTTTATCAAGGGTTAGCTGTCCTGATTGTAGGTTGTCCTTGTGCACTGATTCTTTCTTCACCGATTGCCATTATTGCGGGAATTACAAAGAATGCCCGTAATGGGATCTTAATTAAAGGTGGCGTGTTCCTTGAGCAGCTAGGCAAGATTGAAAGTATCGCTTTTGATAAAACAGGGACATTGACGAAAGGAGAACCGACCGTACAAGAGGTGAAAGTCTACCGCGAAGACTTTTATAAAATTGCGGGATCCATTGAAAAAAGTTCTTCTCACCCGATTGCGAAAGCTGTTATGAAGGACGTCGAAACGAAACAGCAGACGCTGGTAGAGCCTACGGTTGTAAACGCCATCCCTGGAAAAGGGATTGAGGCAGAGATCGGCGAGCATGAGTACTATATTGGTAGTGAACAGACGATTACTCATCTCACCCTTCCAGAAACACAGCAAAAGGATATTGATGCCCTTAAAGAGGAAGGATACACCCTTGTCATCGTATCGAGTGACGAAGAACTTCTCGGCGTATTTGGGATAGCGGATGAAATCAGAGAAGAAAGTGCCGGACTTATGCAAAGTCTCCATCAAGCAGGGATTCAACAGACGATCATGCTTACGGGCGACCATAAAAAAACAGCACACAAAGTAGCTGATAAAATTGGTGTTACGAATGTTTATGCTGATCTACTTCCAGACCAGAAAGTAGATCAGGTGAAAGCATTAAGCCGAAATACAAAACTTGCGATGGTTGGGGATGGGATTAATGATGCGCCTGCTCTTGCCACAGCTGATCTTGGTATCGCCATGGGTAAAGGTACGGACAGTGCAATTGAAACAGCTGATATTGTACTGATGCAAGATCACCTCGGCAAGCTGCCTAGTGCGGTTAAAATAGCTAAACAAGTTAACCGAGTAGTGAAATTAAATATTTCTCTTGCTTTAGGGTTGAAGCTGTTTGCGCTATTTCTGACGATTCCAGGCTGGTTGACCTTATGGGTCGCCATTTTATCAGATATGGGTGCGACGATTCTTGTAACACTGATCAGTCTGACAATCTTATGGCAAAAGTCAGAGGTACATTCTCATACAACTAAAGAAGAAGCGGAAGTCCAGCCTTCTGCATAAAGTCGAAGAGGTTCCATAAAGGGACCTCTTCTTTCAATTTTTGGTAAAAGCCGCAAAACCCCCAAATAAATCATGACTATACAAATGTATATAATAGGACGTTTACCACCTCAGGTCATCCATATTCTGGATGACCTGAGGTGGATGGTAGGTGGATGATAATGGAAAAAACATAGGCGTTAGACCTGTTTTTCTCATTAGGACGGTTCTTATGTTTCGAATTGCATGAGCAATGGGAAAAGATACTTACTACTATTTTGAATTCAAGAAAAATATGGTTTCTTTTCCGTTAATCCCAGCCTTATAATGATACATACTTTTGCTACATTCAGAGACGATAAAACTATACTAAGAGTGAGGAAACAGCTATGATGATCTATTTAAATGATTTTCAACATATGAATATTGAACATATCTTCGGTCCAAGCCAGCAAATTGTGAATCACTTGGCTTTTCATTCTAAGCGTGTAGAGCCGCACTCTGCTTTTTTCAGCATCAAAGGAGAAACGTTTGATGGGGACTACTACATTGAAGAAGCGATAGAAAGAGGCGCCAACGTTATCGTTGGCACAGATCCCTCATTATTTCAGTACTTGAGCTACCGAAACCCATACTGCACGTTCGTAGTAGTAAAAAACATCCGGCAAGCCATGGCTTCTTTTTCGAAGTTCTTTTATGATGCGCCGGACGAAAAAATCAAAACCATTGGTGTGACAGGTACGAATGGAAAAACAACGGTAACGGCTTATGTAAGATCCTTGTTGACCCTTCTTGGTATGCCGACTGGCTCTATAGGGACAACAGGAATCTGGACTTCAAAAAAGAAGATCGATTACAAAAAAAGCACCCCTACGACCCCTGAATCTCTAGACCTTCATCAAATCTTCAGGGATCTTTATGAGATGAATGATGAAGCAGCAGTTATGGAAGTTTCATCGATCGCCCTTGATCAACATCGAGTAGATGGAATCTATTTTGATGTAGCGATCCATACGAACTTCTCTGAAGAACATCTGGAATATCATAAGACGATTGATCACTACAAGGAATGTAAGCTGAGGTTATTTGAGCAGGCTAAAAACAAAGTCGTAAACCTTGATGATAAAGGAATGGGGGAAGACTTGCAGGAAAAATGCGCAGGGTCTATGATCTCTTACAGCATTGAGTCTCATCCCAAAGCTGATTTAAAAGCGGAAAACATTGAAGTTATAGAAGAAGGATCTTTCTTTAATTTAATTTACAAAGGGGAATCTTACCGTGTGTATGTTCCTGTTTATGGCACATACAATGTAGCTAATGTCCTTTCTGCGATTTGTACAGCCCTTCACCTCGGATACAACATTTACGAAGTGCTGGCAGTCTTGCCTGAATTAGAAGGACCTGAAGGACGTTTCCAGGTAATCCAAACCCCTCATAACCAAAAAGTCATTCTTGATTACGCTCATACACCGGTAGCCTTGAACCGTTTACTAGAAGAAGTGAAAAAGCTGGATTACAACCGATTAATTGTAATGATCGCGGGCATCGGCATTCGCGACTTTAACAAAATGCCAAAGATGGCAGCGACTATAGAAGGTAAAGCGGACGAAGTAGTTGTGACTGTCGATCATCCTGGTTATAATGACCCGCAAACGGTTGTTGATCAAGTGCTTACGGGATTCCAACAGCCGACCGCTCCGAATATACACACGTCTTTAACAAGAAGAGAAGGCGTACTGAAATCTCTTGAATTAGGTGAAGAGAATGACATCATCCTGCTTACAAGCGGGTGTATCAATAATGCACAGATTGTAAAAGGAGAAGAAATTCCGCATTCAGATGAAGAGATCATCCATGCGTATTTCCCTCCAGTTGTTCAGTGAAAAAAGATCAGGTATTTGGCCTGATCTTTTTTTGTGATGAAATTGATGCAAGGGAGCCTGAGAAAGGTGTAAAGTCATGCCAAAGTGATGCAAGCCAGACGGAGCCACAGGCTTCCCACTCTAATCAAACGTTTGTTTGACTAGTTCTCGATAGGTGTGGAAGAACTCAGGAACTTTTTCTGCTTCAAGTCCTTCTTCCATCACCTCTGCAATCGATTCGTTATACCACTTCTGCTTTTCATAGCCTGCTTTAAAATGAGTCCAAATGGCATCGCCTTCCCGCTCTAAATCTTTGCGCAAAGACTGGAGGTTATCCAGCTTATCAGCGATTATCAGCGCTTTAATCTCCAGAGGGGCTCCTCTTAAAGTTTCAATCGTATGGGTCTTTCTCGCATTCCATGACTTGCTTTTATCTTCCGTATGGGCAGCTACCATCACCTTTACTTCAGTATCGAAATGGCTTTCAATGTCACTTAAGTCATAATCCGTATCTTCCACTACATCATGGAGGTATCCAGCGCAAATCACTGCTTCCGGAAATCCTGCTTCTTTCAAGGTCTTCGCAACTCGTACGGGGTGGACAATATAATCGACATTAGAATTCTTCCGTTTTTGTCCGGCATGAGCTTTTGCAGCAAAGGTTTTAGCTTTTTCAATCATGGACTCACTCCTTATCCAGTAATTCTATGCTAGTTCCATTAAATCGAAGGTGCACATAAGTTGCAAATTGTTTGTTGGGTTGATTAAATAAATGTTGGTATATTATAATTAATAGGTTTAAACAATAGGCAGAAGGGGATGCATGGGAGATGGAAACGGTTGAAGTATCAGGCAGACCACCGAAAAATGAAAACAAAACAGTGCTAGTCATTGGAAAACTTGATGGTGTCCACCTGGGACATCAATACCTTCTCCACGAAGCGAAAAAAACGGTTAGGAGCGGTGAACAGCTAGCTGTATATAGTTTTTCTGATCATCCTAAATGGGTGCTGAAAGGTGAGGAGGAATACAACTATACGCTTACTTCTTCTCAGCATAAGCGCGAAATCCTTGATCGTTTCGGTGTTTACCGGTATTACCATGTTCAGTTTACAGAGGAATATGCCCGGACATCTCCTGAAACGTTTGTTTTTGAGCATTTGAGTCAGATGAACCTTTCCCGGATTGTAGTAGGAGAGGATTTTCGATTTGGAAAAGGACGAGGGTCCGATGCTGAAGGGCTCGCTGAGCTTTGCAGACAAATTGACATCCCAGTTACCATTCTGCCTGTAGTGAAATTGAACGGTGAAAAAATTAGCAGTACAACGATTAGAACGCTTGTCCAGCAAGGTCATATGGAGGCTGCACAAGCGATGCTTTCTCGCCCCTTCGAACTGACTGGAATCGTAGAAAAAGGCGAACAACTGGGGAGAGAGCTCGGTTTCCCTACATTAAACCTCGGCCAGATTGAAGAATACGTGGAAGTGAAGCCGGCCGTATATTTAGGAGTCGTTGAGCTTGATGAAACACCCGAACATTATTACACGTTGATAAGCGCAGGGTACCGCCCAACAGTCAATGGTGATTCCTATAAAGTCGAGGCATACCTTCTCGATTATTCAGGTGATTTGTATAATCACAAAGTTCGAATAAAATTCTTAAGACATTTGCGCGATGAGGTGGACTTCAACGGGATTGAGGCCTTAGTTGAGCAAATGAAAGAGGACGAGCGTAAGGCACGATTGATTTTAGGCATAGATTAAAGTCATCATAGAAAGGAGTATTGAACCATGGGGGTAGTCGTTGTCGAAGTCTGTGACGGTAACTTGATTACGGAACTTGATATTGAAGGGATTATTGAGTCAGAATACCCTGAAGTGGCGGTACTCATGAATGAATGCCTTTCTTATTGCGGAATGTGTGCGCTGCGGCCATACGCGATTGTGAACGGCACGAGAGTTTTTGCCAAAACACCCGAAGAAGCTCTGGATAAAATTCGTGTTAAGATTGAAGAAGAACTGGCTGTATATGCCGATTAAGGTAGGAGAGACAAATGGGGTTCATTGACTCGTTGATTAACAGTTTACGTTTACCAAAAAAAGAAGCGATGTTTCGTTTGAATCGTAAAGGAATGACAAATACGATTGTCTATTTGTTTGTTCTTTTAGCAGTCCTATTCCTGCCCGATATGATCCGTACGATTCGCAATCTTGATACCAACTTAACGGAAGTATCACGGGGACAGTATCTGGTACAGGTGATCGTTTTTTATCCGATGTTCATCCTTTTCCTGATTCTTATTGGGGTTTCAATGCTTGCAGGTATCGCTTTGTTAATGCGTAAAGCACTCGGGCGTAAGTTGACCTACCAGCAGCTGTGGAAGCTGACCGCCTATGCGGCCACGCTGCCATTGATCTTAACCGTTGTTCTTAAAAATATTGCCATTCCCGATGGTGTGAGCGCCATATTGTTTTTTGTGTTGTTCAGCTTTTTAATGTATCGAATGATTACTATTTATCCAAAAATACCAACGAATCGTTTGTCTTGATTTCAAATCTTTTCGTTGGTATTTTTTATGTAAAATGAGCCGAGGAGTGATAGGCATGAAGAGGGAAGTGGAGAAGAAATGGTACGTGAAGTATGACGAGATGGAATTTCCAGCCGTACAAAAAGGTATGATCCTTGAACCAGGTCGCTGGCAGGAGTTTGATCCTTTTCTATTGATGGCAGAAGACTGGTTTAAAAGAGGAACTTTCTCTGACCACCCTCACCGTGGGTTTCAAACCTTAACGTATGTCATTGATGGGAGGTTAGAGCACATTGATAACCGCGGAGGACATGGGATCCTTGAATCCGGAGATATTCAATATATGAATGCTGGGTCTGGAGCGAGGCACGCAGAAGAAGCCGTAGATGAAGATATTGCTCATACCTTGCAGCTATGGATCAATCTTCCTAAAGAGAAAAAAGGGATATCACCTAGCTATCAGGATGTACGCAAAGAGGATGCGGTAAAAGTCTCTAAAGACGGAGCAGATGTCCTTGTGTACGCTGGCCAAACGGCAGGAGTTCAAGGGCCTCTTCAATCGGAAGTACCGATCACACTCGCTGAAATTAAGCTTGAACCAGGAACTGCCTATACACACCATCTCCCTCTTAACCATAATGCTTTTCTTTACCTCCTGTCTGGTGATGTGGATTTAGGTGAAGAGGAAGAGAACTTAAAGAAAACCGGAGCGGCTACATTAACATTTGACGAATCAGCTGAAGCAGAAGTTAAAAGCGAACTCCTTATAAGGGCAAACAACCGGTCAAGAGTCCTTATCTATTCTGGAGAGCCAATCCGTGAAGATGTGGCTGCTCACGGTCCATTTGTTATGAATACGATGGGCGAAGTGAAAAAAGCGTTTCTTGATTTTCAAAAAGGGAAGTTCGGCCCGGATGTGAAATCTTAGAAAAGGGATATTAGAAAAAATATCTGAAGTAAGAGGGAGGGAAGTGATCCGTTTTCCTTCCAGTTTCCTCCCTGCAAACCGAAAGCTTGCCTTCTCTATGTAGGCAAGCTTTACATGTTCCATTTTCGATATCCAGCTTTCATGGCTTCATACTCTGAAATAAACAGGACCGCATGCTCTATTCTTTCGTAATCAGGGTCGCCAGGGATGTGATAAATCAATTCTCCATCTGGATTTTGATGACCCTTGACTAATCCAGTAACTTCACGATTTAGTCTGGGTTCTTTGGAGATAGCCAAGCTCGATGGCATGGAAATAAGATGTTTTACTCTACCTAACACCCATACGCCCGTATAGAAAAGATACTTAATGACAAATCTTGATTTAGACAGCAACATTCCTAAGTACTTCATAGTCTTCCCCCTTAAGGTATCGTATGCCCTGACAATTGCAACCGTTCTGGAGTTAAGTTGATTTTGTTCTGAATATTCTATAAACTATCAATAATTTATTATTTCAAAACGAAAGGTAGGGAGAACGATTGAAAAACGCACTTGTATTACAATCGGATTTTGGCATTAGTGATGGGGCGGTAAGTGCCATGCATGGCGTGGCTCACTCTGTGTGTAATGAATTATCCATTTTTGATTTGACCCATGATATCCCCCCATTCAATATATGGGAGGCTTCCTACCGGCTTTGGCAAACGATGACGTATTGGACGGAAGGAACAGTTTTCGTTTCGGTCATTGATCCAGGGGTAGGTTCGACAAGAAGGAGTATTGTAGTCAAGACAGGCTCAGGGCATTATGTAGTAACTCCGGATAATGGCACATTGACCCACATCCAGCGGACAGAAGGAATCGTGGAAGCTAGAATCATTGATGAAACCATCAACAGGCTCCCGAAATCTGGAGAATCCTACACGTTTCATGGGCGTGATATTTATGCTTACACGGGTGCCCGGCTTGCCTCAGGAGTCATTTCATATGAAGAAGTCGGAGAGAAAATCGATCATGAGTCGCTCGTCACCTTACCTGTCAAAGAACCTAAAAGAAAGAAGCATTCAACAGAAGGCATCATCGATATTTTAGATGTTCGTTTCGGAAACCTATGGACAAATATCCCGCGGCCTTTTTTCAGAGAGTTGGACATTGTGTATGGAGATACACTAAACGTCACAATTATATATGATGGGCGAGAAGTTTATCACAGCGCGATGACCTTTGGACGGTCTTTTGCTGATACACATAAAGGAGAGCCGCTTGTATATGTGAATTCGCTGGATAATTTAGGAGTTGCGATTAACCAAGGATCATTTGCTAAAGCTTACAATATTGGAACTGGATCTAATTGGGAAATTGTGTTTACAAAACTGTAAGAGATTCTGTAACCTTTTTCCATTCCATTCGTCTCATACATTAAAGGCGGGTGGTGAGTCATGTACCGGATGCTTAGTATTGGTTTACTCTTCGTGCTGATTGGATGCGGAATGAACACCCCGGTGGAGGAGGAAACTCAGACCACGGAGGAGAATGAAGTACATTCAGAAAAGGAAGCAGAAAAGCCAGAAATTCCGGAGGATTCATCGATGAAGAATGAACTGGAGAATCAGAAAAAGCTTGAAGGTTTCATGCAAAAGGTGAAGAAGGGTACTCCGGATGAGGTGCGGATTGTCCGCTACACGGTGGAAGGAGATTCGATTTATACTGATTTAGCATTCAATGGCCAATCGATTAAATTCAAACGCGATACTAGAAGGGATAAACAAGGGAATGGCCAAGTCATAGAACGAACCTGTCAGAGCATAAAAAAAGAGGAAGAACAGGGGAAGACTGTCTACTTCTTGAGCTGTGGAATTTACGGTCAAATTGAACTACTTACTCTTATGTATGAAGAATACTAGTCATGGCTTCATGTGAGCAAAATTCCGGCATTTGGAAAGTGGTCTGTGCTACACTACAACTGTATCTTTTCTAGAAAGGATGTATTCACATGAAAACCATGACGTTACATAGCAATATAGAAATGCCGCAGCTCGGCTTCGGTGTGTGGCAAGTAGAAGAAGCAGATGCAGTTCCTGCCGTGACGAAAGCGCTAGAAACGGGCTACCGTTCGATTGATACAGCTGCTATTTACGGCAATGAAAAGCAAGTGGGGGAAGCTATTCGTCAAAGTGATCTAGGACGTGATGAGCTTTTTATCACGACGAAAGTGTGGAACACCGATCAGGGATATGACAACACCATAAAAGCACTGGAAACCAGTCTGGATAAATTAGGATTAGAATATGTAGATCTTTATTTGATCCATTGGCCTACTCCTGAATACGACCAGTATGTTGAAACGTATAAAGCCTTGGAGCAATTACAGAAGGACGGAAAAGTAAAAGCCATCGGTGTATGCAACTTCAACATTGAGCACCTACAGCGTATTCTTGATGAATGTGAAGTGAAACCAGCCGTTAATCAGGTAGAATGCCACCCATATCTTGCTCAAAACGAGCTGAAGGATTTCTGCCGTCAAAACGGCATTCACTTAGAGGCGTGGAGCCCGCTCATGCAAGGTGGAGAAGTTTTGAAGAATGAAACGATCCAGTCCATCGCTAAGAATCACGGAAAAACCCCAGCACAGGTAATTATTCGCTGGCATTTACAAAATGACACGATTGTCATTCCTAAGTCTGTTACGCCTTCTCGCATCGAAGAAAATTTTGATGTGTTTGATTTTGAGCTTACAGCAGAAGATATGCAGGCCATTAATAAATTGGACCGTGGTGAGCGTAAAGGACCAGAGCCTTCTGAAATGAATGTAAGGTAAATAGTAGTGATAAAACGTTGACAAGCTGCCGAGTGTTACACCGGCAGCTTGTTTTGTTTATTATTTTACAGATATGCCCATAAATTATCAAAAAACAACACATTATTATTAAAAAATATCAGAAATTTAATAGAAAGGTGTTTAGTTCTTTAGTATTATATTAGTTCATAGGAAAACTATCGGGCTTTTCTGAAAAAGCGTCGAGATACACAAAGAAAGATCTTGTTGATCGTTAAATTAGAGGTGAGAGTATGACAGATCAAAACCAATTATTCTCGACAATGATCATGGAAGAGATCGATGCTACGCTTGACCATCCAGATCTTGATCTCTTCTTTGAGGCAGCCAATCAAATCGTAGAAGACATGAAATTAGGGAATGAGGAAAATGCTATAAACTCTCTTTTAATGGTCAATCGAATGCTCGCTGAAAGAGCGCCGCACGACCTTTACCGAGCTTATCGCAATTTTTATATTGCGCTCATTTCAAACTTTTTTCAAAACACATTGGAGTGGAACATTCCGCGGTCGCGTGTGTTTGCTTATAATGCAGCAAGTATTGATTACATAGAGCGACATACCACACCTGATAAACTAAAAGATTCCATGGAGTTTTTAATCTCCTACTTTTCAAATATTGTAAAAGAATGGCGGATGCCTGCGTCAGACCATCCAATGATCACACAGGCTTATTATATTATTAGTGCTCATTTGGAAAAATCTATTACCATTCAGGATATAGCAAAAGAGCTGGAGATCAGTTCTTCCCATTTAGCGCGGAAATTTAAAGAACAAACAGGGAAGACGTTAAAAAAGGTCATCAATGAAATGAAAGTTTCCGCATCGGTGTATTATTTGCAGCATTCAAAAAGACCGATCGCAGATATTTCTAATCAATTTGTATTTTGTAATCAAAGTTACTATACAAAAAAGTTTAAAGATCAGTTTGGAGTTACGCCAAAGCAATACCGAAAACAATATCAGGAGAATACTCCGCTCTTTCAATTGAGTCTCACTTAAAAAATGCCTTTTAAACGCCGGTGAACATCACGGCGTTTTTTTTATAAGAATGAAGGGCAATTTAATAGTAGGAAATGATTGACTAAAGGAGATTAATTATGAGAATCCGATTTGGCTATGTTTCCCACGCTCTTTCCCTATGGGAAGCAACCCCTGCTAGAACAATGACATATGCTAGATATAAAAAATTAGATAACGATGATCGCATTTCACAGCTAAAAAAGATTACAGAGATCAACCTCCGTAACACTCTAAGGGCGTTACACTTCAATATTGCTCATGAGATCCATCTTTATCGTTTTTCATCTTCACTTGTACCGCTCGCCACTCATGAAGAAGTTCAATGGGACTACATCACTCCTTTTAAGTCTCTTTATCAGGAAATCGGAGAGCTGGTTCAAACTCATCAGATGCGCACAAGTTTTCATCCTAATCAATTCACGCTTTTTACGAGCGATAAGCCACATGTAACGGAAAATGCTGTGAAGGATATGGAATACCATTATGCGTTATTAGAAGCGATGGATTTGGAAAAAGAAGGTCACATCAACCTTCATGTTGGGGGAGCATATGGAGATAAAAAAGCAGCTGTTTCGCGATTTCATGATAATCTTAAACAACTCCCTGTGCCTATAAAAAAGCAAATGACGCTGGAAAATGACGATAAGACATACACGACCTCTGAAACACTTGATGTGTGCGAAAAAGAAAGGATTCCTCTCATGTTTGATTACCATCACTACATGGCCAATCATCAGCAAGAGGAGAAGCTGGATGAGTTGCTGCCAAGGTTCTTTGATACATGGAAAGAAATGAAGGTACCGCCAAAAATCCATATCTCATCGCCAAAATCAGAAAATGCCTACCGCAGTCATGCAGATTACGTCAACCTTGATTTTATACAGCCTTTATTAAAAACACTAAAGACACTAGGTGAACCGGTTGATTTTATGATTGAGGCAAAAGCAAAGGATCAAGCATTGCTTCAGCTCGTTGAAGATATTTCGAACATCCGGGGGGTAAAGCGGCTGGGGGGAGCTATGGTGAATTTGTAATCTAGAACCATCCGGATGGATAGGTACCGGATGGTTTTTTATGATAGGAGAGCACGTTGAAAACGTGGACAGAGCAATCGGCGTATAAGTAAGCGAATCCACTGACCATTCATGTTAAAGTATGCGTTTAGCTTCCATAAATCGCTGGATGCCTGTAAATAATTCAACTCCAAAAAATAACAGTGTCGACCATAGAAGAAAATCAGGGAAAAGCAGCATGATACTGAATAAAATAAACCCTTCTGTCCTTTCAGCCACCCCTGCTTGATAATAAAACGATTTGATTCCAGCTTTCTCAGAGACAGCGCCGACCACAAGAAAGATCGTCATTGAAATGACAATAGAAACACTGAGTAAGAGAAGTGGAAACACCACTTCAGGATGCACGTAGGCAATTGCTACAATCATCGCAATTTCTACGACTCTGTCAAATGTGATATCCATAACCGTTCCAAAAGGTGAGGTTTTCGTGTGTCTCGCCATCGTACCATCAACGGCATCTAAAAAACCTGAGAGCCATAACATGACTACTGCAAGGACAGGATATCCAAGTACATAAAAAATGCTAGTCGAAACGCCAACAATCAGGGCAACAATCGTAATTTCATTCGCTGTTCGTCCTTTGTTAAGGAAAAAGGAAGCGGTTTTGTCAATCGACGGTTGAACATATTTTCTCGCATGAGTATCTAACATGACGAACACCTACTTTTCTTCATGATCCAATCCTAACCATTCTTTTACCCTAGAGCGAAACAAATAACTCATTCCAAGGAGTATCAGGAACCCAATCACGGCTAGAAAGATCAATTTTCTATCTCCCGAGGCTATACTTGAACCGAGCAGCCCGTAAGCAGTAGCTCCCGGAAGGACTCCAAGCATAGTGGCAGCTAGGTAGTGACTAAATCGTACTCTGGCAAACCCTGAAGTATAACAGAGTAAATCAAATCCTATTAAAGGAAACACCCGTAAAATTAAGACATAGAGAAATCCATGTTCTCTGATTCTTTCTTGAAACGGCTCAGACCAGGACAAGACGTGCCACTTAATCATAGATTTTCCAAACAGCTGACCGATCCAATACCCTGTCATAGCTGCCACAGTAAGGCCGATCCAAATATATAAAATCCCGGGCCAGGCACCATACGAAAGCCCAGCGGTCATTGAAAAAATGGTAGTCGGAAAGAAAACGAATGGACCTAAGGAATACATCACCCAAAATATGACCGGAGACAACCATCCGAAGGAGAGAATAAAATCGCGGATCTCATTAGGGGTAATGGACCATTTGAAATAGACAAAGTAAATAATCGTGACAATCAGAAAGGCTGCTATGAAAAACCTAATCCAATTTTTTTTATGACTCATCGTTACACTTCCTTATTGCACCAGTACGTATATTTTATATTATACATGCCATGGAATAGTTACGGTTATATAAGTCCGATCGATTCTATTACAAAGGGATAGAAATGAATAAAGGATAACTGGAAAAGGAGTCAGGAAGGCTGGTAATGCTGGAAAGAATTAATAGTGAAAACCGCCAGAATGCTATGTTACCGTATAATAGATAAATTTTAAGGAGGTATAGCAAAATGTTAAAACGTTTGCTTATCACAGGTTTAACTATAGCTGGCGCACTTTCCTTTTCCATTCCAGCGCATGCGCATGCTCAACAAAATGTCCACACCGTCCAGAAGGGCGAGTCTCTATATAAAATTGCTAATAAATACGGAATTTCTACCCAACAATTGCAAGCCGTGAATGACAAAAATAGTGCCATGATCTATCCTGGCGAAACACTTGAGCTTCCTGTCATGCTTGACGAATCAGAGAAGGACTTGCTTGCGCGTTTAGTGGAAGCCGAAGCTAAAGGTGAAAGCTACGCAGGGAAAGTTGCCGTAGCCACGGTAGTCCTTAACCGCATAGAAAGTGATCGTTTCCCTGATACGTTGTATAATGTCATTTATGATGGCATTCAGTTTTCACCTGTCTTGAACGGAACCATTAACGATCCTGCAGGTCAGGAATCTAAAAGAGCCGTACAAGAAGCACTAAATTACCAAGGGTTTGACAGAGAGTCTCTATTTTTCTATAACCCTGGAAAAGCATCCAGTGACTATCTAAGCAATCAGGAGGTAACAACTGTCATTGGAAACCACGTATTCTTAAGATAAAACGAAAAGCAAGCATGCCCAGCATGCTTGCTTTTTTATGTTCGTCTTGGGATAGGATGCGCAACCTTTGCGAGAACCTTTAATATTTGCAACTTAGGCGAAGTCAATGCCTTTCCTAAAAGTTCGTTATGGAGAGATTTTACCACTCTGTCCAATTGCTCATTGGAAGAATGTTCGATGAGACGTCTTAACGTCAGCGAGTCATGATATTTCTGATATATACTCTTTGTCTGTTTTTCATAGCTTTCTAAACCGCAAATATCTTCAGCAGCGTAAATTCCGGTAAGTAAAGCAGTGAATTGTCCGAAGCCGATGAACGGAGAAATGCAACCTAAGCAATTCCCTGTGAAAAACGTGTTACCGATACGAGGATAGGCTGCTTTTCCAACCATGAAATCTTTTAAAGAATAGTCATTTGTAATCGATAATTTCTGCTGCAGGGACTTCTGTGCAGATTCAAGGCACTGTTCCCATAACTCCTCTTTATCTTTCTTCTGATTTTCAGGATACTGAGGGTAGACAACGATAAGGCTTGCTTCCGTTTCTGAATGAGGCAAAAGGTAAGACATGCCTTTTGGGGCAAAGTCGTTATTGAACCATGTGTATATTTCGTTTCTTTTGAATTCTCCAGAGACCGTCGAGCCCCTGAAGGAAGCTTTATAGGAAATCTCAAATGGTTGAATCTCTTGCACGTCCATAGGATCCCCCGTGGCGAGAATTACATGAGTGTATTCTTTTGATATCTCTTCATAGTTCACCTCAGCGTTAAAGTGGATAGGAGACTTTATCTTCTCTGCAAGCTGCTTTTCATAGGAATCCGGGTGCTTTCCTCGCATGTTGATGAAGCCTAGATTGCCATCTAAAGTGGCTGATTCATTCTTAGAATAAATATGTGTTCTACTGATGTTACTTGTAGGTTTTAAGTGGAGATCATAGTTTTCGCTAAGGAACTGGATATAGTCTTTAATAGGGGTGTGAAAGATTGACGAAATTCCTTCAGCATAAACCATCCTGTCTCCGACCATCCCTCTTTTTTCAAAGATATCTGCCGAGTAACCATGTTTTTCTAAAGTAAGGGCACAGGTTAATCCAGAGAAACCCGCCCCCATGATAGCGATTTTCATCGGAACCCTCCTATCGTGTTCCGATTAGTTTCTTCTTTTACAAAGAATTATATGCAGAGTTATTCATTAACTGGCATCTTCCTCTTCATGAAACAGCTGAACTTCTTTTTTCTTCGTCCGTTTCTTATAGACCCTATTTACATAGTCATCCGTCAATTCAGCAATCTCCTTGTGTAAGAAAAGGAGAGGGATGATATTTGCGAGTAATACAAAGGCTAATAGGAGATCCAGGAACTGCCAGACGAATTTCAATCCGCCAATGGAGCCTACAAATACAGCCAGGATGTACACGATTCTCATAAACTTTGCAAATTTTAGATTGTATAGATACTCGGCTTGCTTTTCCCCATAAAAGACGAGGACTCCGATTGTTGTTACCACAAAAAACAATAAAAATACAGTGATGAAGGCCCCTCCGAATGCGTCACCAAATTCTGTGCCGATTGCTATATTGATCATATTCGAAGCATCACTGCCTCCTACTTCTCTCCATGCTCCAGTCACTAGAACAGTTAATCCGGAAATCGTACAAATCACAATCGTATCAACAAATACGCTAAAGATTCCCCATAACCCCTGTCTGGATGGATGATCAGCTTGGGCAGCTGCATGAGCAATCGGTGCCGTTCCAAGTCCAGCCTCATTGGAGTATAATCCTCTAGCCGTACCCCATCGTAAAGCTTGAGCAATTCCTGCACCGGCAAACCCTCCGGCCGCTGAAATAGGAGTGAACGCATGTGCGAAGATAAGGCCGAAGACATTAGGAAGCTGATCAGCGTTGGCTAATATTACATAGAGACAGACGCCAATGTAAATCAATACCATACCTGGAACCATTTTATCCGTTACTTTAGCAATTCGTTGTATTCCTCCAAACACGACAATGGCTATAGCTGCACACATAACAGCGCCTGTGATATAAACCGGCCAGCCGAATGCTCCCTCTGTCTGTGTAGCGATCGAATTAGATTGCACCATTGTACTTGGGATCAATTCGAGCATCAGGAAAAAGGCAAAAGCGCTCGACACCCATTTCCAGCCAAGGGCTTTCTTTATGTAATATTGTGGGCCCCCGACCCAGATGTTTTTATTGTTCTTTTCCCTGTATTTCATTCCTAGAAGGATTTCCGAATATTTCGTAGCCATGCCGATTAAGGCTACAAGCCACATCCAAAATAAAGCACCAGGACCACCTAACGAAATGGCGATAGGCACCCCGACAATGTTTGTCGCACCTGCCGTAGAGGCTAACGCTGATGTAAAGGCTTGAAAGGGAGTGATCGTTCCTTTTGCTTTTGTCTTCTTGAAGATTTGCCCGATGGTTTGATGGAGGACGTGCCCGAAGAAACGAAATTGGAAGAATTTGATTCTAATGGTAAGGAATATACCTCCCAAAATTAAAATAGCGGATAGCAGGTAAATCCAAAGAAAATCGGATACCGTCGAAATAAGTTCCACAATTGAACTCCATAATTGTCCCAATAAAAGGACCTCCTTCGATTTTATAACAATTTTATCCCATATATTCCCTAAACCGACCGTTTTAAACAAATACTGGAACCTAATTTTATGATAATGAAGATGAATCAAGTATGATAAAGGTATATGAAGTCACAGGAGGAGATGCTGCTTGATCATAAGGAAAGAACAGTTTAGTGAACATAACATGAGCAAATTGATTAAAGGTGCTGTCGTGCCGAGGCCTATCGCCTGGGTATCCTCAGTCAGTGCTTCCGGTGTTCGCAACCTTGCACCATTCAGTTTTTTTACTGTTGCATCTATGGACCCGATTACCCTATGTTTTTCTGTTGGGACTCTGGACCGTGAAAAAGATACACTGACGAATGTGAAAGAGAAAAAACAATTTGTCGTTAATATCGTATCTGAATCCCTGGCTAATCAAATGCATGAAAGCAGCAAAGCTTATTCCCCAGAAGAGGATGAGTTTTCGATCGCAGGAACAAAGGTAGACAAGGCTGCGTTCGTTGACGTCCCTAAGGTTGCTGATGCACCTGTGAGTATGGAGTGTGAACTGGACAGGATTATAGAATTAGGATCGAACAGTCTGATCTTAGGAAAAGTAGTTGGCTATCATATTCGTGATGATGTGTATATGGAAAAGGACAAGGTCGACCCTCATCGCTTAAGGCCTGTCGGTCGGATGGCAGGGGATTACAGTTATATTCGTGAATTCTACTCGCTTCCAAATGAAGAGTTCCCAAAATAACAAAAGCACCCTTATCGGGGTGCTTTTTTATGTTTTTCATAGTAATACGTATAGGTTTATTCAGGATAACAGCAGTTATCTTGAAGAATTGATTTCGAGATAACTTCGGTTCGTAACTGTAAAAGCGGTTAGGGATGGATGGAAAATAACTCGCTTTCCTGCGGGGGAACTGGCAAGCCTCCTCGTTCGCTGCGCTCTCTGTGGGGTCTTGCCTAGGTCCTTCTCCCGCGGGAGTCTCGTCATTTTCCATCCATCCCTGCTGGCAATAATTTAACGAACCCTTAAGAATTGAGTTCCAGTATCTAGGTGTTTTGATAAATACCTCTCAACAACAGAGTGTTTAAAATACTCCTTGAAGCCTGTTCCTATAGTACAAGTACTAATAAGTGTGCTTCTGAAACTACTACCTCATAATGGGTTTCCGTTTAATTCATTAATCGTAGGGTGGAAGGGGGAATGGAGAGACTCTTGCGGGAATGGTATGGCTGGCAAGACCCCACAGAAAGCATAGCGAACGAGGAGGCTTGCCGTCATCCCCGCGGAAAGCGATCCATTTCCCCTCTCACCTTTCCTGATATTAGAAAACGGAAACAAACTCACCAAAATGTGTACTTATCTTGAAACTAAGTCTTTAGGATGAGGAGGCTCTATTGGGAGTAAAAATCTTCAAAAAAATTGAAAAAAGTCCTTTCCAAATTAAAGATAATTAGCTATACTACTAACTGTAATATGAATATTAATACAGTTAATACAGTAAACATAGATTAGCAGGGACGGGGGTGTGTACATGTTCGAGCTCGACGTCAGAAGTCGAAAACCCATTTACGAACAATTGGTAGAAAAATTGAAGCAGCTCATTATTAACGACGTATTGAAAGAAGACGAAAAGCTTCCTTCTGTTCGAGACCTTGCACAGCAGCTCACGATTAATCCAAATACAATCCAGAAAGCATACAGAGAACTTGAGTCACAAGGATACATCTACTCAGTGAAAGGCAAAGGAAGTTTCGTTAATCCTGTCCAGCCGACCAAAAATACGGAGGAGTTGAAAAAAGTGCGAGAAGAGTTGAAGAAATTGTTTGCTGAGGCCATTTATCTGGGGATGACTTCAGAAGAAATCCAAGCGCTTCTCCACGAAGTCCAAGGAGGGGAACAAGATGATTGAGGTTAAACATGTAGATAAATCTTATGAGAAGGAAAAAATCCTTACACATGTAAGTTTTCATGTGAAAAAAGGTTCCATATACGGTCTGTTAGGCTCAAACGGCGCAGGAAAGACCACATTGATGCGAACGATTGCCGGGATTTTAAAACAGAATACGGGAACCGTCCGTGTAATGGATGAACCGATTTTCGAAAACGACAAAATTAAGCAGCGAATGGTTTTCCTGCCGGATGCTTTATATTTCTTACCGCAATATACAGTGAAACAAATGGCTAACTATTATCGCGGAATGTACGAGAATTGGAATGAAGAACGTTATGAGAGATTAAAGCCACTCTTTAACTTGAATGAAAATAAAAAGATCAGTCAATTTTCAAAAGGAATGCAAAGACAAGTGGCTTTTTGGCTGTCTATGTCAGTCATGCCAGACGTCCTGATTTTAGATGAGCCGTTTGATGGACTTGATGCTGTGATGAGAAAGAAAATTAAAAACTTGATCTTTCAAGATGTGGCAGACCGTGAGATGACGGTTCTGATTTCTTCTCATAATTTGAGAGAAGTGGAGGATATTTGTGATCACGTCGGTATCCTACATAATGGCGAATTGCTTCTTGAACGAGACCTTGATGATCTTAAAGAAGACATCCATAAAGTGCAGGTTGCGTTAAAAGGCGGAAATGAACAGATCTTAGAGAGTGATCTGAACATTATTTATCAAGAACGGCGAGGGAGTGTATTGCTTTTGATTGTAAAAGGAAGCGAAAGGGAAGTCAGCAGGACCATCAATCGATTCAATCCGGTTGTATATGACCGTCTGCCGCTCACGTTAGAGGAAATCTTTATTTATGAAATGGGAGGTGCCGGTTATGCCATTGAAAACGTCCTCGTTTAGAAAAGAATTGTTCAAGCAGAACTTTCGAAATGTAGGTTGGATCAGTATTATTTATTTGCTTGGCCTTTTCTTTACTGTACCTTTGCAGTTAATGATGGCCCTCAATTCAGAGTACGGAGTTGAACCTAGTGATGCGGGGTTATTTTCTACAACATTCACGTTTGAAATTCAAGCCTTCTTTCTGTTCATCATGCCCGTGTTGATGGCGATCTTCCTTTTTCGCTACCTGCATGTGAAAGAGGCATCTGACTTTATCCATAGTCTGCCTGTACGAAGAGAAAAACTATTTAACTATCATTTGGGCTCAGGGCTGTTTTTGTTAATCCTCCCCATATTAATCATTAGTTTGATTCTCTTGATGTTTCTCTGGTTTGTGGATGTGTCTGACTTTTTTTCGTTTAGTGAATTAGGATATTGGACGTTGCTTATGGTCATCGTTTCAGTACTCACTTTTATGTCCGGCGTCTTCGTCGGCACGTGGACAGGATTATCAGCTGTCCAAGGTATCCTGACCTATATCCTGCTGCTGTTTCCAGCAGGGTTTGTACTGCTCGTTTCCTATCACATTCATTTTTATGTGAACGGGATTTCAGCGGGGCTAGTCATGGATAGCTCACTCCAAAGGTTTTCTCCGATTGTAAATGTATTAGAGTACTATCCTTTGCGAAATGAGGCAGGTTATCTTCCTGTTGGCTATCTGGATCTAGGAATTTACGTTGTTCTCAGTCTCGTTTTTTACGTTCTAGCTCGAATCATATACCAAAAGCGTCAGCTAGAAGCAGCTTCATCTGCCATTGCGTTGACTTCTTTAAAACCCGTATTTAAATATGGAATGACGTTCTGCTTTGCGCTTGTTGGCGGACTGTACTTCAGTGACTTGCAAAATGCTTACTCTTGGATTATCGCTGGATACATCTTCGGGGGAGTATTGGGTTATCTTCTTTCAGTGATGTTAATCGAAAAAACGTGGAGAGTTTTTTCCTGGAAGCAAGGGAAAGGGTTCGTTGTGTACGGGTTTGCGGCAGCTCTATTAATCACTGTTCTTCCACTTTTCTGGTTGAATTATGAATCATATGTGCCGGAAGAATCTGAGATTAAAGCCGTGTTTTTTGGTAATGGATACCACCATTACGAAGATACATTGTCACAAAATGACCCTTCTTTAATTCGAAGTGAAGAAGGAATAGCAGCTGTCCGTCAATTACACAAAGAGTTTATAAATAAGGATCAGCCATTAGATCGAGGAGATCGGTTCTACTTTATTGCTTATCAGTTGGAGGGTGGAGAAGAAGTTTATCGTTACTATGAAGTTGATAAATCGCTCTTTAACGAAGAATTTGCACAAGTTTCTAACGTGAAAGAATATAAAGAACTAAACTATTCGGTTCTGAAAACGGAAGCAAATGAAGTTCAAAAAGTAACGCTTGAACCGATTTATTCGGGTGCGCCAAAGCCTGTAAACCTGCTAGATCCTGAGAAGATTGAAAGCTTTTTAGAAAGCTACCAAAAAGACCTTTATGACTTGTCCTATGAAGAAATGGCTTATCCGAGAGGTTTAAGAACGGATGGGAATTTGGTCATAGAGGGAGAAGACAGTGAGTACATTTCTATCTATCCTTCTTATGACAACACGATTAAGTGGTTAAAGAATGAAGGGATTTATGAGCGAGTGATCATCCAGCCAGAAGATATCGCTCGTGTTGAAATTTTGCCCTGGGGTAGTCCGGAGAATGTGCCTGACCGAGTGGCCTATGAACAAATGAAATCGCAAGGGAATGAGGCCTGGACCGTAACTGAAGAAGAAAAACTCTCTCAGGTGATGAAAGGTTCACACGACAGAGGAAATGGCGAGTACTTAGTAGGTGTTTATTACGAAAATGATTCCCACTTTTATGATGTTTTGAGTTTTACTGAAGAGGACGCTCCTGAGTTTATAAAAAATCATTTCAAATAATGAAGGAGAACAAATCATGAGGATTGACTTTACTGATTTATATAACCAGCATTATCATCGTGTTTATTATGCAGCTGTTAAAGTAACGAAGGATCCTGCCAAGGCAGAAGACGTTCTCCAAGAAACGTTTATAAAAGCTTATGAAAAGTTAGAAGAGGTGCAGGAAGAGGGGAAACTTGGTGCTTGGCTTTCAACTATTGCTTCAAGGAAGGCGATCGACACGCTTAGAAAGGATAAGAAGCTGGTTATGCTACCCATCGAGGAGCTGCATAGTCTTAATACTTCTTCGAATTTTGAAAGCTCAGATGTTGAAGCTGAGTATAACCGTATTGATCTCGAAGAGCGTATGAAGAAAAAAGTCAGTACGCTTCCTCCAAAATTGAGAGTTGTTTTTCAACTTAGCTTTTACCAGCAGCTTAATGAGAAAGAGATTGCCGGTATACTGAATGTGACTTCTTCTGCTGTAAAATCACGACTGCACCGGGCTAGACAGACAATGAAAGCTAAAATGGCTAAAGTAACAGGACACAATTATCCGGCATAATGAGAAAAAGGTTCCACATATAGTGGAGCCTTTGTGGTTGTTTTAAGGTTCGAATCCGGAAAACACCTTCATAAAGTCGTTTTGAAATTGCTCCACATTAAAATTAAGTATGATTTGATTAACTGGGTAGTTTGAGACCATTTCTGGAACAGGACGGAAATCAGCAAAGGTCATCCCTTTTGCAGGGCCCTCTGTCACCACAAATACTTGTTTTTGAATTACATGGAAAGGGGATTTGTCCGTCAAATAAGAAAGTAAGGTCACATCATGGATGGGGGCCCCTTGGATGCCGGGAATGATCTCATTATACTTCTTGCTGTAAAAATCCATAATCGGTTCTAGAATTGGGGTGAAAGGAGTTTGAGTATGATTAGAAAGGCGATCAATCATCCCATTTGAGATAATGGCACGATTACTAATATTGAGGGGGACAAAGGTCATGTTCTTACCCATTGACGCCACGATCCGGGCTGCTTGTGGATCTCCATAAACGTTGGCTTCGGCAAGCGGGGTCCAATTTCCTGGGACAAGAAAGGCACCGCCCATAATGATGATATCTTTCACTTTTTGCTGCATCTCGCTTCCCATCTGCATAAACAGCTTGGCAAGCGAGGTCAATCTCGATAAATTTACAATCGTCAGATCCAGCTCATATTGTTCAATTAACTCATAGATTTTAAAAAAAGGGTGAAGGTAAAGCGACTGTACATCTGTTAAATCAAGTCCCCCAATACCTTTATATCCGTGAATCTCAGGAAATAGTTGTGGAGCCACTCCTGAGAGCGGCGTAGAGGAGCCATTAATAATAGGGATGTCCTTTCTATCAGCAAGTTTAAGCAGGAAGCTTGTATTTCTGCAGGCTGCACTATGGCTGACATTCCCATAATCACAAACAATGCCGACTACTTCTAGCTCGGGATGAAGAAGGGCGTACATGATGGCAAAAGCATCATCAACACCAGGATCAGCGAATAGTAGGATTTTTTTCAAACGAACACTTCCTAATATTTTACTTTTATACCATTTTACTTCCCCTAAAGATCTTTTATGTACCTAAAAATTTCAAATAAAAAACTGCCTCTTATAGAGGCAGTTGATGTCCTTTAGATTTCAGGAGTAGGTGTTGGTTCAGCATAGTTTTCACCATAAGTCTTGTCGATATCTTCTCTTATTTGTTTCACAGATTTTCTTTCTTGATGATCAATGATGGACTTTGCTGCTATTTCCAAGCAGACTCCACATTTAGTTGCGTGGTCATCCCAAACAACCGATCCATTTGCTTTAGTCTCATGAATAAAGCAATCATAATTGTTTTTATGCCCTACACTTTCTCCGCACCCGCAATAGCAAGGCATGTTCTCTAAAAGATCTTTATTTTGCGAAACGGCTGTATATAGCGTTTGCATATCTTCGTTTTTATCATCAAGGAAAGCGGGCAGTTTATCTTTACTAGCTGTTTCTTCACGTAAGTCACCGTTGACATGTTCGGTTTGGTTTTCATCATCACTTTGGGTGGTAGAGGTAGAGTTCTGTCCTGCGCTGCATCCGGTCAGGAAACTACCAAGTATCAAACCGAAAAGAAGAAGTCCTTTCCATTTCATAATAAGCACCCTCTTTATAAATATCTAAATCTATCATAAAGAGAGCCATTCAAAGAATCAATCTTTAATAATGAAATTACTCTTTTAGACACATTTTATTTTCCGAAAGAGGATAGAAATTTAACGCGATCACCCATAGGAGGGACATTATTATCGACAAGAGCTACT
The DNA here is from genome assembly GCF_002097535.1 of Halobacillus mangrovi. Lineage (GTDB taxonomy): Bacteria > Bacillota > Bacilli > Bacillales > Halobacillaceae > Halobacillus > Halobacillus mangrovi_A. Next base: position 4,074,465 of record NZ_CP020772.1, on the reverse strand, counting down.
TCTAAAACCGCAGGTCCTTTTGTTGATTGCAGATGATCTAGTGTTTCTGCCGACAAGTCTTCCAAGCTTTCTACACGAGCGCTTGGAACTCCAAGAGAGGCTGCCATTTGGGATAGATCAACGGGTTCCTGGTCAAAGCGTTCATGAGCTCGCTTATATTGGAGAGCGTGGCCGTGATGGACCATACCGAGTCTTGCGTTATTCATCACAATGAAAAGAACGGGGATTTGATATTCTTTCGCTGTAAGGATCTCCATCCCATGCATGAAGAAACACCCATCACCGGTAATACTCACTACAGGGCGGCCGGGGTCCGCAAGCTTAGCTCCGATAGCACTGCCAATACCGCTCCCCATAGCTCCGAAATGGACGTTGATATCGAATGAATCCTCACTTCTTACATTCATATGGTGGATGACATAAGCCATGAATTCTCCGATATCAATGGTATATCTAGTAGAGGAAGGCAGCTTGTCCTGTAAAGACATTAATACATTGTAAGTATTGTATTCATCAGTGAGAGGTTTAGGTGTACGCTCATTCAACAAATCTCTTCGGCGTGACCATCCTAAGCTGTTCAACCCTGTAATCAAGGAGGAAACGGACACAGAAATATCCCCATGGATGGCAAGATCCAGGGCATACTTTCGATTAAATACAGAAGAGTCAAAATCGACTTGAATGGTGTAACGGTCTTTTGTGATATTTGAATTATAGTTGTTCGTTGCCGTTTCTCCAAGGCTTGATCCTAGAATAAGTACGGCTTCCGTATGGTTATCGTTGATCAATTCTGACGCTGTTTCGTGGCCAGCGAACCCGAAAATGCCTTTTAGCAATGGGTGGTCGTCTGGAACCAGTCCTTTAGCTTGTGGAGATGTGACGATTGGCCAATTTAAGGTTTCGGCAAGCTCCAGCACATCATCTACAGCGCCACGGATCCCTTGTCCTGCAAAGATGTAGCCATCCTTGACGGAAGCTAATTGTTTAACTGCTTCATAAATTAGTTCATCGTCTGGAAGAAGCGGTTTACGGGTCGGAAACACTGGGGTTGGTGATGGGGCGACATCCGTTAGCTGAACGTCAATTGGCATAGCGATATGAACAGGACCTGGTACCCCCGTCAATGCGATTTCAACAGCTTTATGAATTTCCGGCAGAAGATCTTCAGCTTGATCGACACGTTTGCTGTATTTGGTCACAGGCTGATAGAGAGGATCAGCGTGTAATTCTTGAGATGCGTTAAGACCGACTGTATTCACCGGGACAGCTCCAGTTAAAAACAGGACAGGGAGGTGTTCGCGCATAGCATTGGCCGCCCCTGTAATGAGATTCGTTCCTCCTGGCCCGCTGCTTCCGATACATACACCTAAAGATTGGGAATACTTAGCGTAGGAAGCGGCCATGTAGGAAGCCGCTCCTTCATGTTTCGTAATGATCGGTGTGATCGATGGAGTATCATAAAGTTCATCAAAGAAAGCATTAACGGATCCAGCAGGAATACCAAATATATAGGATACGTCACCGTAAACGAGATAATCCAATACAGCACGAACTGATTTCATTTCTTTTTACCCCTTTTTATTAGATATTTTAGTGTACTTCTCAACAAACTGGTCAGGCAGTACAGGACGACTGAAGTAAAACCCTTGAATAAGATAGCAGCCGTTATGCTCAAGGAAGTCTACTTGTTCTTTTGTTTCTACACCCTCCGCTATGACATTGAGCTGAAGGCTTCTAGCTAACGTAATAATCGTATTCGTAATGGCTGCGTTATTGTCATTGATGGTAATGTCATCGATGAAGGTTTTATCTATTTTCAAAGTGTCGACTGGAAAATCCTTTAAGTATCCAAGCGAAGAAAATCCTGTCCCAAAATCATCAATGGATATTTTGACCCCAAGTTTTTTCAAAGCTTGAATCATAGATAATGTTTTTTCAGTATTATGGATGATCAAATTTTCCGTAAGTTCTAGTTCAAGGTTCTGAGGTGGAAGACCTGTCTCGTCTAAAATCCTCTTGACAATACTGATCAGATCATTTTGTTTAAATTGCTGAGGAGATAAGTTAGCTGATACAGAAAGGTTAGTTAAGCCATCGACGTACCATTCTTTCATTTGCCTGCAGGACTCTTCCAACACCCATTCCCCAAGTTTAGAGATCAAGCCTGTTTCCTCAGCAAGAGGAATAAAATCTTTAGGAGGAAGCAGTCCAAGAGAAGGATGCTGCCAACGTATGAGAGCTTCAACTCCAATGATGGTGTTCGAACGTACATCGAATTTAGGCTGATAGTAAAGCGTAAATTCATTTCCTTGATCCAGTGCTTTGTACAAGTCGTTTTCCAGTCGAATGGTTTCCAGGGAACGGTTCTCAATGTCAGGGGTATAAACTTGATACTGATTTCCTGTCATTTCTTTTGCTTTGTACATGGCGACGTCTGCGTGTTTTACAAGTGTTTCCGCAGTGACTCCGTTGTCTGGATAGAGGCTGATTCCAATGCTTGTTTTAATGGCAATCTCTTGATTGTTAATCATAAAAGGATTGGAAAAAGCATTAAGAATTTCCTTTGCACAATGAATCGCTTCATCCTGTCCATCTACACTTGGAAGCAGGATGATGAATTCGTCTCCTCCTTGCCTTGAAACTGTCGCTTCTTTTGGAATAACCTTTTTCAGGCGGTGGGCGACTTCCTTCAGGACAGAGTCTCCGAACCCATGACCAAACGTATCGTTGATTTTTTTGAAGCGGTCTAAATCAAGAAACAAAATCGCCATAGATCTGTTATGCATTTCGGAAAATGTTAAGGCTTGAATCAGACGATCCTGGAATAGAACACGGTTAGGAATGTTAGTAATACTGTCGTAATACGCATGGTATCGAATCTTTTCCTCCATTTGCTTGCGGGTCGTCACATCTTTAAACGTGATTACAGAGCCGACCGTCATATCTCCTTGTCGTTGAGGCGTAATCACGTATTCCACGGGGAAGAGCTCACCGTTTTTTCGGATAAAGTATTCATCGGTTTGAGAACGATCTTTTTTACTTTTTTCGTAGGAAGAAAAATCATAAGGTTGATCTCCCGTCAACAGCTCTGATTTTACGATGGAATAAAAACATAAGCCGATCACTTCATCTTCATAGTCATACCCAAGAAGTTCGGTAGCTGAAGGGTTGGAAAAAGTAATCTTTCCTTTGAGATCCATACCGAAGATGCCTTCTCCTGCTGAATTCAAAATCAATTCTTTTTCCTGGCTTATTTGTTTAAGTTCCGTAAAAGCCCCTTCAAGCTCCTTATTCTTCTGCCGTAATTCAGACGTTCGCTGCTGGATGATTAATTCTTGTTTTTCCATATAGATTAAGTTGGATAACACTGGGGCGGTAGCATCGACAATGGATTCGGCTAACTGCATAGCTGAGCGTGAGAACGCGTAGCCTTTTTCCTTCAAGTTCACCACGGTGATGGTTCCAAGAACCTCTCCGACAGCAACGAGAGGAATCATATACATCGCTTGAATTCCAAACCCTCTGCAAGCGTCCTGGTTGACGCGCTCATCTATGGAGACGTCTGGAACCATAACCGATTGTTTCGTATCAATGACTTCTTTAAAAAGCCTGTCTTTCGTATGATCTACTTTCAACTCATAATGAGTCTCCATCCATTCCTCTTCTGTCCAGTCACTATCCTTACTCAAGCTTGCAGGTCTGATCTGCCGTTCAGCAAAAGGATCGACAAAGTGTGCACCTATGTTTTGATTATTCAATACTTTTCCTAAGTAATAGAAACAGCGGTCCAGCGCTTCTTGTAAAGATGAACATAAAGAGAGGTCGCGAGTTACATTCAATAACAACTGTTTTTCTTCGATCAGTGCTTGTTTCCTGGTCAAGTTGTTCGCATTCCTGATGGCGACAGCAGCCATATTTACGTAAGCTTCCACAGACTCAATCTCTGATTGGGTGAGATTCATCGGAATGCCGTAATCAAACAAGTAAACAAGACCGTAAAGCTCTTGTTCGTAATAGATAGGAGAAACGAGTAATGATTTGATTTTAAAAGCTTCCACCGCACGTTTGTCCGGGCGGCTATCTTTGGATGTATCGGGAATGTAAATGGAAGTACGTGTTTCAATGACTTCTTTCATCAGTAGGTCATATTCAGGATCGACGACGTGCATATCTAGTGTCATCCCGTTAATCACTTCTGGCTTCCCTACATACCCTCTAAACGTTCCGTCTTCCTGGGGTAAGTAAATTCCGACTGAATCGCAACGCATGATTTCTTCGGATATGGCTGTGACAACGTGTTGTAGGACTTCGCGTAAATCAAGCTTCATATTGATCAGCTTGGTGATTTCTGCAAGACGAGAATATCTGCTTTGTTCTTCAGCCATCGTAAAACCTCCCTAAAAGACTCCATATTTTGATAAAGTTCGACTTCTGTATCGATATTCCTGCTTTTTTTACTTGTTTTTTCCTTTATAAAATAAAAAGGCACAAAAGATGAGCTTTTGTGCCTAATTTCTACAAATAGGATAGAATTGTTCCGCCTGCAACACCAATGAGCACAATCGCCCACGCAGGAACTTTGAAAAAGTGTAACAAGGCAAATAAGATGGCGGCTAATGCAAAATCATACCCATCAAGGATAGAACTTACGATGACAGGATCATAAAAAGCAGCAAGCAGGATTCCTACCACACTCGCATTTACTCCGGTCAAAATTCCTTGGAATGCTGGCCTTTTCCTAAGTTCATTTAAGAAAGGCAGAGCTGCAATTAAGAAAAGGAAAGAGGGAAGGAAGATCCCTGCCGTTGCCACAACAGCTCCAACTACACCTTCGATCATCGTTCCAAGATAACTGGAAAAAGTGAATAAGGGGCCAGGCACTGCCTGCGCCATTCCATATCCGGCTAGAAATTCATTTGCTGTCAGCCAACCAGTCGGGACAACTTCTCGTTCAAGCATTGGGAGGACTACGTGTCCGCCGCCGAATACTAGAGAGCCGACACGGAAGAATGTATCAAACAATTGAATGAGTAGGTTGTCGGTATTCCTTGCGATAATCGGCAGTGTTATTAATAGAGTTACTAAAACGCTGAGTGATATCATCCCCGCTTTTTTTGAAAAAGTGACAGGGAATGGCTGAATTTTAGATTGAGCTAAACCTGAGAACAGTTTTAATCCCAACAGTCCTGCAGCAAGAATTACTATGATTTGCATCCAGGCAGAAGGGTATAACAAGAGGATTAACGCCGAGGCGAGTGCTATGGCAATGCGAGGCCGGTCCGGGGTCAATTTCTTTCCAAGACCAATTAAGGCATGCAAGACAACCGCAGCGGCAACCACTTTAAGACTGTGAATAAACGGTGCGTCACCGATATCATACGTTTGGTACATAAGTGCGAAAAGGATGAGCACTAAAATAGAAGGGACTGTGAATCCAATCCACGAGATAAATCCGCCTAGCAATCCACCGCGCAGCATACCGATGGAGATACCGACCTGACTGCTGGCAGGCCCGGGAAGGAATTGGCACAATGCGATGATATCCGCATAAGTCTTATCATCCAGCCACTTTCTTCTATCAATATATTCATCTTTAAAATAGGCAAGGTGAGCCACCGGCCCGCCAAATGAGGTGAATCCAAGTTTCGTAGATGCTTTGAATATCTCTAGTAAAGATCCCTTTGGCTTGTCCATTTAATCTTTCCTCCAATCATCTTCTAAAACTTCCTGAGCAAGCTCTCTGACTTGCTGCTTGCCTTCTTCAAGGACTTGGCGTCCTTTGTCTGTAATTGTGTAGTACTTACGGATTTTCCCATGAACGGTTTCTTCATATTTATGAAGCAGCCCATTGGCATGAAGACTTTTCAATGTTGGGTAAAGCGTGCCAGGACTGATCTCGTAGCCATGGGAGGCGAGTTCTTCGATTAAATAAGCTCCATAAATAGGTTCCACATCGGCATGATAAAGAATATGAATCTTGATGGAACCTAGAAAGAAATCACGAAGCATATAATCACCTCCGATATCGAATTCCGATATCATATTACGATACCAGGGGTGACATTGCAATGGTTTAATTAAAACTTTTACTTAATCTTTATGTTTCAATTAGCCGTCTTGAATCTTTCAGTGAAACTCGATATACTTAATAAGTGATAATGATTCTCATTATTGACTATAAAAGATTCAAACGATCTACATAAATTACTAAACTGGAAGAGGAGATTCAGATGAGTGAAGTGTTTGATGTAACGATCATTGGAGGTGGCACAACGGGGATGTATGCTGCTTTTTACAGTGGAATGCGCGATTTGAAAACGAAAGTCATCGAGTACCAGCCGGACTTTGGAGGAAAAGTATCTTTTTTCTACCCTGAGAAAAAAATTTATGATGTTGGCGGTTTTCCAGGAGTGACTGGGGAAGAGCTGGTAACACAGGTGAAAGACCAAGCGAACCTTGTTGAACCGGTTATGGTACAAGGGGAAAAGATTCAGTCAATTGAGAAACTGGAAGACGGCAGCTTTCGATTGATAAATAAAAATGGAGGGGAACACCTCTCTAAAGCTATAATCATCGCCTCAGGAATGGGTACATTTGATATGCAGCCCCTTCAAGTAGAGGGCAGCGAAACCTACAAGAAGGAGCAGGTCCACTATACAATCCAAAATTTGAAGCAGTATGAAGAGAAGAAGGTAGTGGTCATATCTCAGAGCCGTGTCGGAATCGACTGGTCTCTTGCCTTAGAAAATATTGCTGATGAAGTTCATTTAATCAATCGCGGTGAAGAGTTCAAAGCCGTATATGAGCATGACATGGATCAGTTGAAAGACTCTTCTGTAAAGGTTCATCTAATTCAGGAGGTAGAGAAGCTTCACGGGGACGGCCATACAATGACAAGTCTGACTATGAAGGATGGGACTGAGTTAAAAGTAGATCACATCCTCGTTTATGAAGGCTTAAACATCGAAAAAAGCATGTATGCTGAATGGGGACTCGAAACAGAAAAAGGTCGGATTCCTGTCGGTACGGATATGTGCTCGACTATAGAGGGGATTTTTGTTGCTGGTGATGCCGCTATTTACCCAAGCAAAACCATGCTGATTGCTACTGGTTTTACGGAAGCCATGGCAGCGGTCAATAGTGCAGCCATGTACCTGGATCCCAGGGCAAAATCGCAAGTGTATAGTACAGTCATCTATAAATATGCAGATCAATGAAAAAGGGGCTGTGAAAAAAATTTACCCATTCAAAAATCCGAATGGTGGTGAAATTCTTATGATAAGATTTCATCACCATTCGGATTTTTTATAGTAGATTAGCGCCCACGTCCAATTTCTTCCATTGTTTTGGGGCATTTAATTTGAAGGTTGGAAGCCGCCATACTTTCACCTTGCAAGATAAATAATTATGTTCCAATCCCTTCTGTTCTAATGGACATTAAAGTAGCGGGCTTCTGGGTGTGCGAATACCATGGCAGTTACGGATGCTTCCGGCTCCATCATAAAACCATCTGTCAATTCTACACCGATATCTTCCGGTCGAATCAGCTGGAAGAGTTTCTTTTGGTCCTCCAGGTCCGGACAAGCTGGATAACCGAAGGAATATCTCTGGCCCTGGTACTTGGCAGAGAATCTTTCCTGCATCGTGAAATCAGTCGGATCAGGAAAGCCCCACTTATCCCTCATCAGCTGATGGATATGTTCGGCTAATCCTTCAGCGGTCTCGAGAGCAAGAGCCTGCAAAGCATGACTTTCCAAGTACTGACCGTTGTCTTTTAGCTCTACTGCTCGCTGACGAATTCCTTTTCCAGCAGTGACGGAAAAGAAACCAACGTAATCCATTTCCCCGCTTGAAACAGAGCGCAAATAGTCTGCTAGACAGAGGAAAGGTTCCTTCGGTTGTCTAGGGAAGGTGAAGCGCTCAATGACGGTCGTTTCGTCATTTTGGTCATAAATGAGGACATCATCTCCGTCTGATTGAGCAGGAAAGAATTGATAAATAGCTGAAGGTCGGATCCATTTCTCCACTTTTGCCTTCGTCAATAACCCATCAACAACTTCTTTCAAACGTACAGCTTTCTCATTTTTCTCTTCTAATAGCTTCGAAAATCTGCCTTTTAACCCAAGATGATGACCAATTAACATTTGCATATTGATAAAAGGCTCGATTTGAGCAACAGGGTAATCTCTAATGATGTGCTTCTCGAAATCATGAGGATGAAAAACAGGAACCGTTGTTGAAACGGTTGACTTTGGTTTTACAGCGACGGCTGTACCTCCTTCTGCAGATGGTGTTTGCACAGAATTACGTAATAGAGCTTTTTCCTGTTTCTTTTTATGGTCATCCAGCAGTTTTTCTCTGCTGTCTTCGTTACTCAGCTGATTGGATAAAGAGAGCCCATCCATCGCATCTTTCGCATATAAAACCGGACCTTCATATTCCGGCGAAATTTTCGTGTTTGTAAACTTTCGGGACAAAGCAGCACCGCCGACTAAGATCGGCAATGAGATTTTCTGCTGCTTTAAATCTTGTGCTGTTAAAACCATTTGCTGAGCGGATTTTACGAGTAATCCTGATAAGCCGATAATATCCGGCTTTTCACTTTGGACTTGTTTAATCAAATCAGATGGTGTGACCTTGATACCGAGGTCGACAACTTCAAATCCGTTGTTGCTAAGGATGATTTCCACAAGGTTCTTTCCGATATCATGAACATCTCCCTTAACAGTCGCAAGCAGCACTTTTCCTTTTTTATTAGAAGAATCCTGCTTCTCCATATGTGGCTCGAGAAAAGCCACAGACGTTTTCATTACTTCAGCACTTTGAAGAACTTCTGCGACGATTAACTGGTTATCGTTAAATAACCTTCCGACTTCAGCCATGCCATCCATCAACGGTCCATTAATGATGCCTAATGGAGCATCGTATTTTTGGAGTGCTTCTTCTAGGTCAGGAAGAAGTCCTTCCTTTGTACCCTCAACGACGTAGTGGGCAAGGCGTTCTTCAAGTGTCATCGTTTCCGTAGGCACCTTGACTTCTTTTTTCTTCCCGCGATAAAAGGCTGTGAAGTTTGCGAGCGTTTCATCTGTTGTTTTGAAAAGCAGTTCGTCCGCTTGATCGATTTCTTCTTGAGCAATCGATGCATATCGCTCAAGCTTTTCAGTATTGACGATCGCGTAGTCTAACCCTGCTTTTGTACAGTGATAGAGGTAGACGGCATTCAATACTTCTCTACCCACTGGAGGAAGGCCGAATGAGACATTACTAATTCCTAAAATGGTCTGGCAGTCAGGAAGGTGTTGTTTAATCAGCCTGATGCCTTCAATTGTCTCTTTTGCAGATCCGATGTACTGTTCATCCCCAGTACCGATTGGGAATACGAGCGGGTCAAAAATAATATCCGAAGGGTTGAGGTTGTACTCCTCGACGAGAATATCCCGGGAACGCTTCGCAATTTCTAGTTTTCTTTCTGCGGTTACCGCCATACCTGTTTCGTCGATCGTTCCTACGACTACGGCAGCTCCATATTTTTGGACTAAAGGGAGTACTTCTTTAAAGCGATCCTCGCCATCTTCTAAGTTGATCGAGTTAATAATTACTTTTCCTTGTGAATAAGAGAGAGCTTTTTCAATGACTTTTTCATCTGTCGAATCGATGACAAGGGGAACCTTCACCTTATTGACCACATGCTTCATAAAAGCTTCCATATCGACTTCTTCATCGCGGTCCGGGTCAGCGAGGCAAATATCGATGACATGAGCCCCTTTTTTCACTTGAGCACGTGCAACCTCAGAAGCTTCTTCAAATTTTTCTTCTGCTATCAGACGCTTAAATTTGCGTGAACCGATCACGTTTGTACGTTCTCCGACAAGAATAGGGCGACTGTCTTTGTCATCATAGATAAACGGTTCAATCCCTGCTACGGCATGAGGATGAGAAGCAGGGGCAGTTCTTGGAGTCAGTGGTCGAACAGCATCAGCAATAGCGCGAATGTGTTCGGGCGTTGTCCCGCAGCAGCCTCCAACGACATTCAGCCAGCCTTTTTCGGCAAAACCGGCCACTTTAGTAGCGAGTGATTCTGGCGTTTCATGATAATTTCCTTCTTCATCTGGCAAACCGGCGTTAGGGTAGCAACTTACATTCGTTGTCGCCAAGTCGGACAACGACCTTAAGTGATCCCGCATAAACTCTGGACCAGTCGCACAATTCAGACCTACTACCGCTGGTTTCATATGTTCCAGTGATAAATAGAAGGCTTCGATATTCTGTCCAGCCAGAGTCGTCCCCATCGGCTCGATTGTTCCAGAGATGATGAGAGGGGGATTCGCGTTCAAAGATTCCTTCGCTGCTGTGATTCCGAGGAATGCGGCCTTCACATTGAGCATATCCTGGGAGGTTTCTAACAAAAGAAGGTCAACCCCGCCTTTGATCAGACCTCTTGCCTGCTCTTCGTAAGAATTTTTAAGAGCTTCAAAGGTAGTGCCGCCTGTTACGGATAATGTTTTCGTCGTAGGACCCATCGCTCCCGCAACGAACCTGGGCTGCTCAGGAGTGGAATAGCGGCTGGCCACTTCTTTTGCGATTTGTGCGGCCTTTATATTGATTTCCTCAGCTAAGTATCCGAGGTCGTATTCATCCAAAACGAGGTCTGTCGCCCCGAATGTGTTTGTTTCTATGATATCTGCTCCTGCTTCCAGATAAGCCGCATGAATGGAGTCTAAAAGAGAAGGGTAAGTGAGGTTCAGGTATTCGTTACAGCCATCATAAGCTTCTCCGCCAAAGTCTTCGGCAGAAAGGTCGGCTTGCTGAAGCATCGTCCCCATCGCTCCATCCAAGACGAGTATTTTCTTAGCTAGTTGTTCTTCAAATAATGTGGATCCCATCAGTAACCTTCCTTTCTTGGCGCTCTTTCGTTTTCTCCTGAATGTAATGAGTCAGTTCCACTGTCATTTCATAGCGGAGAAACGGGGTGATCAAATAGATCCCATTAAATAAATCCAGTGCAGTATCAATCAGGGACTTCGCAATCGCAATTCCTTCCGCTTGTGCTTTTTCACGATCATTATTCACATTCTCCATCCGTTCGAGTATATCAGGGGAGAGGGACATTCCTGGTACTTCATTATGGAGGAATTCAGCATTTCTCAAGCTCGTTAAAGGCATAATTCCGATATAAATCGGGGCCGATATATGTTTCGTAGCTTCATAGGTTTCGATAATCTGCTGCTGGTTAAAGACAGGCTGGCTGATAAAGTAATCGGCTCCATAAGACAGCTTTCTCTCAAGCCGCTTGACTGCTCTGTTCAAGTTTCTTACATTCGGATTGAAAGCAGCGGCTACGGAGAAAGAAGTCGATTGACCTAATGACTTTCCTGAGAAAGAAATCCCCTTATTCAACTGCTTGATATAGTGAATCAAATCAAAGGATGATAGATCATAGACAGAAGTGGCTCCTGGGAAATCCCCGATTTTAGTCGGGTCCCCTGTGACGGCAAGCACTTCTGTGATCCCGAGTGTATGGAGTCCCATCAAGTGAGATTGCAAGCCTACGAGATTTCGGTCCCGGCAAGCGATATGAACTAACGGATTGATTCCATATTTCGATTGAATGATTGATGCCATAGCCGAATTGCTGATCCTTGGTGAAGCAAGCGAGTTATCTGCCAGTGTAACAGAGTCGACACCTGCTTCCTGCAAAGCCTTTGCCCCTTCAAAAAATTTATCTGTATTCAATCGTTTTGGTGGGTCGAGTTCAACAATAATGGAACGTCCCTCGGAAGCAAGCTCGTGCAAATGGGGAGGGCGGTTTTCTCTTTCGGCCACTTCAATCGCTTCCGGCTGTTTTACAGGCACATCCTTCTTTTCAATCGGCTTTTTGCCTTTGACCTTGGCAGCAATTGCTTCAATGTGTTCCGGTGTCGTACCACAACACCCGCCGATTAAGCGGGCGCCTTGTTCATATAAAGCCTGCGCACTTTTTTGAAAGTACCCTGGTTCTGTAGAATAAACGAGACGTCCATCCTGAAAACCAGGAAGACTTGCATTTGGATAAGCAGACAGTACGGCCTTTTCGGGAAGTGGCACTTCTTCAAGAGCTTGAATCATGTGGTAAGGTCCAAGCCGGCAATTCACGCCAACAACCGATGCTCCCTTATCTTCAAGCTGCTTGAGCGCTCCTGTTAGGGAAGTGCCGTCCTGGAGTACTCCCGGTTCATGCATCGAAACTTGAGCAATAATAGGAAGATAGGTTTCTTTTCTAGCAATCTCGATTACTGTCAGAAGTTCATCTAAATCATAATAAGTTTCAAGCAGTAACCCGTCGACTTTTTCAAATAGCAAGCAGTACAGCTGTTCACGGAAGCTGCGCTTAATTTCATCAAGAGATACGGCTTGTTTTTGGATGCCTCGAATGCCTCCTAATGTCCCGACAACATAGGTCTCTGGGTCTGCCGCTTGTTTTGCTAGTTTCACAGCAGCAGAGTTGATTTCCTTCACTTGATCCTCCAAACCATAACGCTGTAATTTCACATAATTCGCTCCGTACGTATTTGTTTGAATCACATCAGCTCCGGCCTGCACATATGCCTTATGAACATTTAACACTTCTTCTGGGTGAGACAGGTTTAATTCTTCAAAACAATGATCAATTCCGTACGAATAAAGAAGGGTTCCCATTGCTCCGTCTCCAATGAGTGTTTGGTGCTGTAATGCTTCATTTAGCTTCACGTGAAATCCCCCAATCTGCCACTTTAGGCCGTTGGTCCAAATATTGAAAAGCCTGCTTGAAGTCCTCAATAAGATCTTCTGGATTCTCAAGACCTACAGATAACCGAAGCAGTCCATCTGTAATGCCGCGTTTTCTACGTTCTTCAGGAGGCATAGATGCATGGGACATACGGGCTGGATAGGAGAGGATCGACTCCACCGCTCCCAAGCTGACAGCATACACTGGAATCTCCATATGCTTTGTCAATTGTCTTACGGCCTCTTCGTCCTTCAAACGGAACGACAGAACAGCTCCTGCCCCCTTGCTTTGGTACGTATGAGTGAAGTAACCGGGATGGGCAGTAAAGCCAGGATAATAAACTTCCTCCACAAGTGGATGCTTTGCTAAAAATTCTGCAATGGTAAGTGCAGACGCTGCGGATTGATTCAATCGGCAATGGAGCGTTTTAAGCCCTCGTAACACGAGCCAGGAATCGTGTGCCCCAAGAATGGATCCGAACGAGTTTTGTAAGAATGATAGTTTCTCAGCTACTTCTTGGTTATTGGTCGCTGCAAGACCAGCTACAACATCACTGTGTCCGGCAATGAACTTCGTTGCACTGTGAAGCACGAGGTCTGCGCCAAGATCCAAAGGCTGTTGAAGCGCTGGTGTCATGAACGTGTTATCAACGAATGTTAAGCAGTCATTCGCTTTTGCAAGTTTAGCAACCGCTTGAATGTCTGTAATCTTTAACAATGGATTGGAAGGTGTTTCGATATATAAAAGTTTCGTATTCGGGCGAATCGCTGTAGCGACTGAATGCAGATCGGTCATATCCACGAATGTGTGATCGATTCCAAACCTGTGAAGAACATCATGGATGATACGGAAAGTACCACCGTAGACATCCTCTGAAATCACCACATGATCGCCTTGAGATAAAAGCATGAAAGAGGTGGAGATGGCTGCCATGCCTGAGGCGAACGCAAATCCTTTTGTACCATTTTCAAGCCCCGCGATAGCATCTTCTAAAGCTTCTCTCGTCGGGTTGCCTGAGCGGCTGTAATCATATTTTCCTGGTTCATCAAAGTCAATCTGGTGAAACGTCGATGCCTGCTGAATGGGGACGCTGACAGCACCAGTTTGCTTATCGAATTTATGGTCATTATGAAGCAGGCGTGTCTGCAAAGAATAATCAGTCATTTGATCGTCTCCTCCTTTTTCAAGTTGGCAAGTGTTTGATCAAGGTCATAAATCAAGTCGTCAATATGCTCCACCCCTACAGAGAAGCGCAATAACCGGTTGCATACACCGTAAGAGGTTCTCGTTTCCTCCGGAATATCTGCATGCGTCTGTGTGGCAGGATACGTAATGAAACTTTCCACACCGCCAAGACTTTCAGCAAAACTGATGACTTTCAGATGGCTTAGGAATGGATCGACCCAGGCTTCTTCTTGTAAGCGGAAAGAGATCATCCCGCCTTGACCGGGATATAAAACATCTGAAATAGCATCGTGATTTTCCAAGTATTCTACAATGGCTTTGGCGTTTGCCTCGTGCTGCCTCATGCGAAGCGGTAAAGTTTTCATCCCTCTCATTAACAGCCAACAATCAAAAGGGGATAACACGGCTCCTGAGGTGTTTTGATGAAAGGCGAGCTTTTCGCAAATTTCTTCATCTTCCGCTACCAGGAGACCAGCCAGTACATCGTTATGACCTCCAAGGTATTTCGTTGCACTGTGAATAACGACATCTGCACCTTCTTTCAGCGGCTGCTGAAGTAGGGGAGTGTAGAGTGTATTATCGACAATCAACAACAGCTGATGTTCTTTGGTAAAACGAGCAATCTCAGGAATATCTGCTACATGCATAAGTGGATTGGTAGGTGTCTCGATATAAACCGCCTTCGTATTCGGGGTAAGTAAATCTTTCAGCCCTGATAAGTTCTGACTGGCACAGTATTGAAAAATCACTCCAGACTGTTCCGTTATGTGTTCGAACAAGCGATAAGTCCCTCCATACAAATCCTCTGAAACGAGTATTTCATCTCCTTGTTTGAAGAGGGAGAGTGCCGTTTGAATCGCCGCCATTCCGGAACTAAAGGCGAAACCAGCTTTTCCTTCCTCGATGTCTGCGATCGACTGTTCTAAAATTTTTCGCGTTGGATTGCCTGTTCTCGAGTAATCAAACCCCGTCGATTGCCCGATTCCCTTATGGCGATAAGGAGTAGAAAAGTACACGGGAGGGTTGATCGCACCTGTAGGATCCTCGTTTCGATTACCAGTTTGCACAAATTTTGTATCTGTATGAGGGGTGTTCATCGTCATTCTCCTTTTTTAAAACATGTAATTGAAAAATAAAAAAAGCCTTCTTAAGAAGAAGACTTTAACTTTCCGATCTTCTTCTTATCTTCCAAGTTGGGTCACAACTTGCTGGACGTAGCACCTTACTGGATCTACCAGTGGTTGCTGAGGCTTCACAGGGCCAGTCCCTCTGCCTCTCTTGATAAGAAATGGATTCATCACTATTCATTTGGGAAATTCTTTCTCCCTAATGTACACTACTCACTTCCATTTGACAATAGAACAGCAAGAATTTTTAGAAAAATCCGTCTTTAGGTATAAGATTTAATAGAGGAGGGATTATTCAGAAGATTAGCAACTGGGAATTGGGGACGTTGGATGGAAGACAAATGAAACCTAAAAACCGCTCATACCAAAATGAGCGGTTCAGGAATTATCGTATAGTTACTTTTACACTCTCAGGTGTCTGAACGCCAGCTTCAATGTACGTTCGTACAAGTTGCCATGTGCCTTTCTCTTGTTTATATGTATTAAAAAAGAGGTTGGACGAATCTAGAAGTTCTCCTTCCAGTTCAATCGATACCCAGAAGGAAGCCAACCATTCATTTTCCTTTAATTCGGTCAGGCTATGGTCGGTATAAATCCATATCATATCCTTATCCTGAAAGTATTCAAAAGCTTGTTTCCAACCTTCAATCGAATCCTCATAAGAGTAGTCGATCACTTCGTCCTGACGAATTTCTCTTGCCACTAATTGATCAGATATCGTCTCTTTTAGAAAACCTAAGTCATGTTTACGGGCTCCTTCTTTGAATGTTTCATAAAAAGAGTGAAATTCCATTCCTTACCACCTCCTACTAGGGAAGTTCGATAAAAGGATGGAGTTCCCTTTTAAAATTAATTGGAACGAAGGTAGGCGCTGTAGTTGTAAAAGAGAGAACTTCGCACTTACTAGTCAGTGGCAGATTCCTAAGTTATAAGCGGTGATTTTCAACTGGGAAGCAACGATGGCAAGCCAGATTGCGTAGTTACTGATAAGCAAGGTATATCGACTTTTTTTGTTAGATACAGCAGCTCTCGTTTTGAATAAAAATCCAAGTATCGGCAACGTGATGACTGTGAATAGTATGGTTAGACCTAACAAGCCCTTCACTTCACTCATCCACAAAAATTGATCGAAAAGAGGGATGATGAGGGCAGGTGTGTAGAGGATAGAGATAAAGTAGATTCCGAGGCCCCAGGAGGCAAGCATCAGTCCTAAGCTTAAGACGAGGAAAGGGATTTTCAAGAAATTTTGCTCCTTATCATGTTAATTCCGATATAAATTATCTGAAGGGCTTATTTGTCAGTATCAACCGTATTCTTTTTGGTGAGTTTTTTTCTTAGCTAAATATTCTTCGTCTTCTCTTGCTTTAATCCACTTCTCCTCAAATATCTCTGCTGACTTGGCCTTTTCCTTGTCGATCTCACGTTCATTTATATTACCGTCTTCATCGTATTTTTTCCCACCTTTGTAATTAGCATAGCGACGGGAGCGTGTGTACCCCATTTGCAGGAATTTCCTCGCCATATCCATGCCGACAAAGTCATCTTCCTTTTTATAATCCAGGAACATCTGATAAATTTTTTCTGACGATTCTTTAGCGATCTCTGGTGTTTTGAAACGCCAGTGTTCGAGGATCTCGCTTTTGTACGGTTCCACTAATAACACGCCCTGCTCGCCGCGCCCCACTCGATATTTTTCAGGATTTTTCCGGAAGTCTGTATTATTAAAGTCAATGGAGTAATCAAAAGCCATTTTCAAGCTCCTTTATAGAGTTAATCGATCCCGAACATGTTTAAATTCAAGTCTTGCGAAAGTTTCTTAA
Source organism: Halobacillus mangrovi (assembly GCF_002097535.1). Taxonomy (GTDB): domain Bacteria; phylum Bacillota; class Bacilli; order Bacillales; family Halobacillaceae; genus Halobacillus; species Halobacillus mangrovi_A. The sequence goes on along the minus strand of NZ_CP020772.1, from coordinate 4,057,588 downwards.
TTAATGCGCCGCCAGCGGTCGAGTTACCTTTTTCGTCAATAGCAGGACCAATAACGCCAATTCCCATGCGCCCGGGGATGGAACCGATGATGCTTCCAGATACGCCGCTTTTACATGGTATACCAGCTTCCACTGCGTAATGTCCTGAAGAATTATACATTCCTGAAGTCATCATAATCGCTTTAACGGTGCGAAGATGATGTGACGGGATAAGCTTTTCCTCGCTATTTGGCGATCTTCCTCCGCGTGCTAAAAACAGGCCGATTCGGGCGAAGTCTTCGCAGCACATCATGACGGAGTTCATACGGAAATAAAGATCGAGGGCTTCCTCGACATCTGTTACAAGAGTGCCTGTACTTTGCATAAAATAGGCGAGAGACCGATTTCTTGCACCGTTCGCTCTTTCTGCTTCATAAACGTCCTCGCTCATTTGTAGATCTTCATGCTCTGTTATTTCTTTCAGGAAATTCATATAGCGACTAAAGCGATTTTCTACACTTTGTCCTTTGATCAAAGCAGCAATAGCAATAGCTCCTGCGTTAATCATTGGATTGAATGGTTTATTTGTATCATAAGATTCAAGCTGACTGATGGAGTTAAAAAAGTCGCCCATCGGCTCCATTCCTACAGTTTGAAAGACTCGATCTTTTCCGAAGTCTTGAAGAGCGAGCATAAGTCCGATGATTTTGGATGTGCTTTGCATTGGTACGTATTGATTATATTCTCCTGCTGTATAACTATCTTGATCTGTCGTGATGATCGATACGCCGAGTCTGTCTTTCATAGTTTCATCAAAGTCAGGGATGTTCATATTTACATTCCCTGAAGAGGCATAGGGTTTACTGTCTTCGATGGCCTCTTCTAAGTATTGGGTGGTAAGTTCCTGCATGTTCTCACTCCTTCAATCCATTCAGATACTACCATGTACCCAATTATTGAACTGTAATAAACAATATGGGGTGGGGTGTTATGTTAAAAACTGTAAGACCTGAGGATCCAAATCATGGATCCTCAGGTCTTACAGTTTATACCAATTATTCTTGTTTTAAGTAGCGGCGGTCTTTTAGGAAGAGTCGCCAGAATAGGATGAATGCTGGGATTAGGATGCCAAATCCGATGCTGTAAATGATGAGCATATTGTAGAACATCGATGGGTCTGCAAATCCCTCTTCCACGGTCAAAACTGGATAGACGAGATAGGGCAAGTGAGCAGATCCATATGCATAGATCGCAATTCCATATTGCAAAATGATCGATATGACAGCTAGACGTGCCCATCCACGGGTGCCATCTGTTCTTTTTATAAACAGAAATCCATAACCGATCAGAAAAAACACAATGGAAAGACCGAACCACAGCCAATTCGCTTCAATGTTTTCAACAATCCAGGCTGCCTCTGCCGGGAAGGTACCAATAGTCAGTACGGCAACGGCGATAGAAACAGGGCCAAGCCAAATCGCATGCTTGCGGAACGTATAATACGCGCTCCAGTCATCTGCTTCTTTAGCGTAATCCATCAGAAATACAGCTGAGATGAACAATTCAGTAGTCAACCCAAACGCAATATGCATGTAGAGGGTCGGGTGTGTTAGAAGCTCTCCATAATGGAGACGAGGATATTCATTTTCAAACTCAACAAATCCACCTAAGGTAATCGGCAGAATACTAACTAATAAAGCAGGAATCAAAAGACCTGTGAACCCTGATGTGACCCGTAACAGTTCACGAAACCTTTGAGCATGGTGTTCGAAAACCATGAACGTCGTACGAATCGTTAATAATAAAAGCCCGAGAGCTACAGGTACGAGTAAAATACTACTTAAAAGTGTTGTGGCAAATGGAAAAAAAGAAACGACCGATACAACGAAAATAACTAAAAATACGTTCGTAATTTCCCATGTCGGAGACAAGAAACGGTTGGCAATCTGTGAAGCGCTTGTTTGATTGTTTTTTCCATAAATCATTCCCCAGAACCCTGCTCCAAAGTCGAGCGATCCAAGGATAGCGTAAACGAATAGCAAGCTCCAAAGTATAGTAATCGCTAGTGCAGCAGCTTCCATAGGCTCATCTCCTTTCTATGAAGACCCTTTAGCTAAATCGTTGCTCACAGGGTTTCGTTTAAAGTAATGTCTCATAATAAAGCCTGTAACAAACAGCAACGTGACGTACAGGATTAAGAATAAGTAAAACAGGATATTCACACTGTTTGACTTCGTCGCCGCTTCCCCTGTTCTAAGAACATCAGTGATCGTCCATGGCTGTCTTCCGATACAACTGAAGCACCAGCCAGCTTCTATCGCAATCAATGCTAACGGTCCACTGACGACAAGGACAGCGAGCATCCAGCCTGGGAACTCTTTTTTCAAGACATGCTTCCAGAACAGAGCAAGCAAAGCGATTAAGATCAGTACGGTGCCTATTCCCACCATCACGTTGAAGAGGACGTGGACATAAAGAGGCGGCCAAAGTTCTTGCGGCCATTCGTTAAGGCCAAGTACCTCTGTATCAAACCGATCTCCAGCAAGGAAGCTAAGCCCATTCGGAATTTCAATTGCGTACTTTACTCGCTGATCTTCCAGAGACGTGTATCCACCAACTGACAGTGGTGCGTACCTTGTCGTTTCAAAAAGCCCTTCGGCGGCTGCGAGTTTTCGAGGATTGTACTCATGAAGCATCTGGGCTGTTTCGTGACCATTAATTGCTGTCGCAAGAGACGTCAGTGCTCCGAAATAAAGGGCGATCATCAATGCTTTTTTATGATAGTTACGTTCTGCCGCTGAAAGTTTCCTTCTCATTAATCGTAAAGCTGCAATGGAAGCGATCAGAAAAGAGACGGTCATATAGGCAGACAACGTTACGTGGATGGCCGTAACCCCGAAGCTTGGGTTGAAGAATGCTGCCCATACATCAATGTCTGTAATGTCTCCATTTGGAGTAATGTTGAACCCGGCAGGCGTGTTCATCCACGCGTGTACATCCGTAATTAATATTGCAGAAGCCGTGGCCCCGATTGCCACAGAAATGATACTGACGATTCGCAGTGAAGGAGGCAGACGGTCGGCTGCATACAAATAAATCGACATGAAAACCGCTTCAATTAAGAAAGCAAATATCTCCATCTGGAAAGGAAGGGCGATGACTTGCCCTACGATCTCCATAAAGTTTGGAAACAAAAGTGATATGAGTACACCGACAATGGTTCCTGAGGCGATCGAGACTGCGAGCAATATCGCAAACCCTTTCGTCCATCGTCTTGCCATCAACGCATAATCGGAATCTTTTTTTATCAAGTAGAGGACTTCAGCAATAATGATCATAACGGGCAGTCCGACGCCTAAAGTAGCGTAAATAATATGAAATCCTAAGGACGTACCGAACAAAGCCCTGGCCATGACAACAACATCCATATATGTACACCTCGCATTAAATTCGTCTATACCTAACTTATTTTTCCAATGCGAGGTCTTTTTTATACTCGTATTACGCTTCTTTCATAGATTTAACCATCCACTCATCAATAGAGAATGATTGAATGCGGTCTTTTTCTTTTTTAATAGAGAAATAAGAGAAAGCTTTTTCGTCAGCATTCTGAAAATAGCATTCGACATTCAAGCGTTCTTGATCGTTATCTGTAGTCCTTTTAACCCAATCTGGAAAAGGGAGTGTCTTTTTTCTCGTAAGTTCTTGTTCTATAGAAAGACCGGCACCACATAAAAGCTGCTTCCATTCAGATACCTTTAACGCGCGGACGTGGCTTTTATCCCGCATCTTTTCAAAAGTATTGTAAAAATGGTCAAGATTCTCATCTTGAGGGGCTACATTATCAATCATTAAAAAAAATCCTCCAGGCTTCAAAACACGTTCCACCTCAGTAATGAATGTTTCCGGTGAAGGGAAGTGATGAGGAGCAATCCGACAAGTGACCGCATCAAAACTTTCGTCAAGGAATGGCAGCGCTTCGGCATCAGCGACAACAAAATGAATGTTCGGAAGGGTACGAAGGTGGGTGGCTGTATTTTGAAGCATGTCTTTTGTTAAGTCCGTAGCAAAGACACTACCGACTAAGGGGCTAAGCGCTTTGGCCACATGCCCGCCTCCTGTAGCAATATCCAAAACAGTCCACTTCTGATCCGGCTGGAGCCATTCGTTTATTAAATCTAAATCCCCCTGATTTTTATGAGTGGAGCTCGTGACATAAGCTTCTTTATTCTTTGAAAAATTCGCTTGTACTTGGCGTTTCACTTCATCTGACATGGTTTCTGCCTCCTTTTACTACTATTGTAGTGTGGAAATGTGATAAGCGATAATATGAGTTTCAAATCAACGTTGATCACAAAATAAAATTGGTGCAAAATCTACACCAAATAGTGCAACGATATTCGGATACGTATATATTTTTCAATAAAAGGATAAGATGGGGGCAAAAGATATTTTGACATCCGAACAATTTCGTAATATGATATGGAGAAACTACGTATATTTTCGTTGACGAGAAGAGTAGGCTTTATCCTAGGGTCTGTAGAGAGTCGCTGGCTGGTGAAAAGCGATGACCGTATAGAGCTGAAGATCATCTCCGAGAAGTTCTGCTGAAATGTTGAAGAGTAGGGAGAACCGGTTGGCGGCCGTTATCCGTTATGTGAACCAAGTGCCGTGCGTTTTTTGCGCGGAATATGGGTGGTACCGCGGATCCAATCCGTCCCTGTTTTTAATCATAAAAGCAGGGGCGGATTTTTTATTTTAAATGTGCAGGCTACTGCCCGGGGACATCCGCTTCTGCAGCAATAATAGTCATTTCATTTATATAAAAAATAAAAGGGTAAGAGGTGGAAGAAATGCGCAGTGTTAACACGAAAGAAGCAGCTTTAGACCGCGAAAATCGCGTCAAAGATTATTGGAACGCTGAAAACGTCTTTAGACGCTCTATGGATGAGCGCGAAGGCGCAGAAACATTTGTATTTTATGAAGGACCGCCGACAGCGAACGGTCTTCCTCACGCTGGTCATGTCCTTGGCCGTGTGATCAAAGACTTTGTTGGACGTTACAAAACGATGCAAGGCTATCAGGTTCTACGTAAAGGCGGCTGGGATACCCACGGTCTTCCGGTTGAGCTTGAAGTTGAGAAGCAGCTAGGAATCTCTGGTAAACAAGAGATTGAAAAATACGGTGTCGAGAAGTTCATTGAAGAGTGTAAGAAGAGTGTTTTCAACTATGAAAAAGAGTGGCGTGAGTTTACAGAGTCGATCGGTTATTGGCTAGACATGGATGACCCATATGTCACGTTAGAAAACCGCTACATCGAGAGTGTCTGGTACATCCTGAGTGACCTGCACAAACGTGATTTACTATCCAAAGGTCACCGCGTTACGCCTTACTGCCCGAGCTGTCAAACCACTTTGAGCTCTCATGAAGTGGCCCAAGGCTACGAGGACGTCAAAGATCTTTCCGCAACAGCGAAATTCAAAGTGAAAGGCTCTGAGAATGAATTTTTCCTAGGATGGACGACAACCCCATGGACGCTTCCGGCAAACGTAACCTTAGCTGTCCACTCTGACCTTGATTACATCAAAGCTAAAAAGGACGGCGAAGTGTACATTGTGGCAGAAGCTCTTGCAGAGAAAAACCTGGGCGAGGAGTACGAAATTGTTTCCAAACATAAAGGAAGCGAGTTCAAAGATGTGGAATATATTGCCCCATTCCCATTTGTAAAACCTGAGCGCGGGCACTTCGTTGTCGAAGCAGACTTCGTTAATGCTGAGAGTGGTACAGGTGTCGTACACATCGCTCCAGCTTACGGTGAAGATGACTACAACTTAGTAAAAGAATATAACCTTTCCTTCTTCAACGTTGTTGATGGGCAAGGACGTTATACAGAGGATATCCCTCCATTCCAAGGCCGTTTCGTTAAAGACTGTGATGTTGATATAGTGAAGTATTTGGCCAATGAAGGACTCCTTTTCCATAAAGAAAAATATGAGCACAGTTACCCGCACTGCTGGCGTTGTGACTCTCCATTGCTTTACTACGCAATCGAGAGCTGGTTTATCAAAACAACACAATTGAAGGACCAATTCCTTGAAAATAATGAAGAAGTAACGTGGCACCCAGATCACATCAAGCATGGCCGTTTTGGAAACTTCCTTGAAAACATGGTCGACTGGAATATCGGTCGGAACCGTTTCTGGGGAACTCCACTTCCAATTTGGATCTGTGATTCCTGTGATCATCAATACGCGCCACACAGTCAGGCCGATCTTCAAGAAAAAGCAATCGGTGACATCGGTGATGTAGAGCTTCATAAGCCTTACGTAGACCGTGTGCAGCTGAAGTGTGAAAAGTGTGAAGGAACGATGAACCGTGTTCCTGAGGTCATCGACGTATGGTTCGACAGTGGATCTATGCCGTTTGCTCAACAGCACTATCCGTTTGAAAATAAAGACCAATTTGAAAAGCAATTCCCTGCTGATGTCATCTGTGAAGGAATCGACCAGACACGTGGATGGTTCTATAGCCTGCTTGCCGTATCTACGCTATTTACAGGAAAAGCTCCATACAAACGTGTGCTTTCCACAGGGCACATTCTTGATGAAGAAGGACGTAAGATGTCCAAAAGTAAAGGGAATGCGCTGAATCCGACAGACTTAGTCACGAAATTCGGTGCTGATGCTTTCCGTTGGGCCCTTCTTGCTGATAGTGCTCCTTGGAACAACAAACGTTTCTCTGAGCGTGTCGTAGTGGAAGCGAAATCGAAGGTCATTGATACCCTTGTGAACACTCATGGGTTCTATACGCTTTATGCGAACATTGACGGCTACGAATTTGATCAAAACGAAACAGGTGAAAAGACGCTTCTTGACCGCTGGGTACTTTCCCGTCTGAACAGTGTCACAGGCGTTGTAGGGGAAGCCCTGGATGACTATGATTTCACAAAAGCTGCAAAAGCACTTGAGAAATATGTGGATGAAGTGAGTAACTGGTACATCCGTCGTTCCCGTGACCGCTTCTGGGAAGAAGGCATGACTGAATCCAAGAAAGCAGCGTATCACACGCTTCACGAAGTTCTGACTGGATTGAGCCAGCTGATGGCACCATTCACACCGTTCTTAGCCGAAGACATCTATCAAAACTTGACTGGTGAAAGTGTGCACCTTGCATTCTTCCCGAAAGTAAACGATCAGGTTGTCGACAAGCAGCTGGAACAAGACATGGATGCGGTTCTGCAAGTTGTCGAGCTTGCTCGTGGCGTGCGAAACACAGAAGCGATCAAGACGAAGCAGCCATTATCTGAGCTTACCGTGATTCCAGTTAACCCTGACCAAGGAAAAGCACTTGAGAAGTACAACAACATCATTCGTGATGAGATCAATGTGAAAGAAGTGGTTGTCAAACAATCTTCTGACGATCTTGTCCGTTATGAAGTCAAACTGAACTTCCGCGCAGCTGGTCCTGTTTTAGGTAAAAATGTCGGAGTTGTCAAAGGATACCTTGAGAAGCTTTCTGACGAAGAGGCGGCCCAAGTGGTTCAAGACGAAAAAGTTGTTGTGCCTACAGGTGATGGAGAAGTAGAAGTTCCGATGGATCTGTTGAACGTTGAACGTGTTGCTGATTCCGGTCTATCTATGGGGTCGAACCAGGACTTCCATGTGATCCTTGATACAACGATCACCGAAGAGCTGCGCCTTGAGGGGCTTGCTCGTGAAGTGATCCGTGTCATTCAGGACGACCGTAAAAAGCAGGACCTTCCAATCGATCTTCGCGTCGACATTGCCCTTGACGGCGACGATGATGTGAAAAAAGCGATCCAGCAAAATGAACAGTTGATCCGTGAAAATGTTCTTGTGAACAACCTGACTTTAGGTGATGCGGACAATATGAAAGAATTCACAGTTGGAGACAACCAAGTGAAGGTAGCTTTGCAGAAGTAAGATAGATGATAATAGCCCTGGGCTCAATGCCTGGGGCTTTTTTATTTAGTGAGGGGCATCGTATTGTGTACTTAAAGTAATGATCTATTCATCTATTCTTTTGTCAGCGTTTCCCCAACACGGCAATGGTATGGTACCCTCTTGAGGATGGCCCTCTTTCTATGCTCACATTTTTAAAATTTAATTGATTCATAGTTGGTATAAGGTTATCTTCCACCATACTGCTTATCGCTTTCCACTTCATTCCGTCTTTTCCATCACTAAGAGTAATGAATACGATTCCTCCGGGTTTCAATACTCTATAAATTTCGGACATTGCTTTGTGTAAGTCTTCCCAAAAGTAAATAGAATGAATGCTCAAAATTCTAGAAAAAACTCTATCACTAAAAGGAAGGTTCTGTACGCTGCCGTGAACGAGTTGGACTTTTTGTTCCCTTAGAGCACGCTTGTTTCGAATTCTAGAAGAAAGGAGGATTGTATGAGATATGTCTAACCCTGTTACTTTTCTGACTGCTGACTTTTCTGCTAAAAGCTGTAGGCCATACCCTGCACCACACCCGATTTCCAAGAGATGTTCGTCTTCTTGTAAATTTAATTTTTCGATGCTCCAATACGTCTCTCGTTTGTGCTGATGTATCATTTTTTCTCCCATATACCACCCTAGCACCCCTCTTGGATTCTCGTATTGGCTTTCAACAAAACTTAAAAGTTGTTTTCGAATCTTCATCAAAATACCTCCTTCCCTGTCTAGGGATAAATTGGTTCAAGTATATCTGGAGTATAAGCAGGAGATACATATAAAACAATCTAATATATCCTATAGTTATCATTAAATTTTTTTATAGGTGTGAGAAAGATTGGAAATTAACCAGCTGAGAGCATTTGATCTTGTTGTTCGTCTTGGATCATTTAGTAAGGCGGCTAGATATTTGGATGTATCGCAGCCTACGATTAGCCTAAGAGTGAAAGAACTTGAAAAGAGTGTGGGAGGCTCATTGTTTAATAGAACAGGTAATACAGTGGAAATGACAGATTTGGGGAAGGGTTTCTTACCTTATGCTAGACAGGCATTAGACGTTCTTAAAAAGGGAGAAGAGAGAGCACATGCAATTAGAGAGGGAAAATGGGGAGAGATAACACTAGGGACTTTACCTACTTTTACCACAGGGCTTTTTACAAATGTCCTTACTTACATGTATGATAATTATCCCTGCATAGATTTAGCTATTCATACAGGACATAATCAACAAATCATTGAAATGCTTTATGATGGCTTTATCAAAATGGGGGTGGTCACATATCCTTTTTATAATAGTGATCTAAAAGAACTTCTTCTTATCAAAGAACCTTTAATTTTAGTGGCGCAAAGAAATCATGTGTTGGCCAATTTATATAAAGGGAGTTACTCAGTTCATGACGTTTTTTCAAAGGGGCGCCCCTTTATCCTTACCGATTGGAGTGATGAGAGTAAAAATTGGCAGAGGAGTCATATGACATTTGGAATGGATACAATTGAACTTCCTCCGACTACCGCTTTGGAATTTGTACGATCAGGAAAAGGGATAGCTCTTATAACCGAATCCATGGCTCAAGAGGATTTAGAAAGAGGGAAGGTTATTAAACTGTGTCCGACAGACTTTCCAAAGTTGTTCAGGTGGCTTGCTCTCGTGAGTTTTGACAGTAAAGCCTCTTTAACTCCTGCTGGAAAGAAAATTTTGAAGGCTTTTACTACTAATGTTAGATGAAGGGTTTAATGAATTTCCCAAATACTTTAAGAAAAGGAGCACAGTCCAATTGCATTTTAAATTTAAACCTATAACGATAGAATATGTAAAAGAAATTGACTCTTGGAATTATAAAGGCTTTATTGAAGAAGTCTTGATGACTCCTTATTTTGAGTCCTCTAAAAAGAATGAAACATTAGTGGGACCTGGTGGTTGCGAAGGGTTCGTAGCATTATTGGACAATCAGCCTGCCGGTTTATTTGAGTTCAACATCATGGGTAGCACTATGGAGATAGGGTTGGCTTTAAGACCTGATTTAGTTGGCAAAGGTTTAGGAGTAAAATATGTCAATCAAGGAATAAAATTTGGCCTCCAATACTATGATAGTCACCTTAATTACATTAGATTAGTTGTAGACTCGAGAAATAAAGCAGCCATTCGCGTTTATGAAAAAGCAGGGTTTAAAAAGTATGAACAAAAAGATAATGAGATAGAGATGAGGATGGATTTGTAAGGGGTCAATTCTTCTAAAAACGGGGCTATGAAATGAGTAAAGAATGAGAAGTTCGTAATACAATCATTCATTTCTAATCAATGTTATAATCGCTTCATCTTGTGTTTCAGCTTACTGTTACGGCTTATGAACACATCATCTTTCTTTGTTTTTACATGCAAAAAAATCGGCTCTCCGTATTCATGAACACCAGTGAACCTGGATGATCATTGAGTCGTAAGCGGCCTTTCATTTGTCCTTACATAGCGAATCCATTCGATTATAGCATGAGGGTACGAAAAAGAGCGGTGAAGACTCACCGCTCCTCTTCTGTCCCTTTTACATACCGATCATAATAATTTCCCCAGTGAGGCTGAGATCCATCGCTATCTTTAAATCCATAGACTTCTGATAACCCCCATGTGCTTAGCGTTTTTCCGTTAAAACGGTGAACATCAGGATCTGTCGCCAAATGCTTCAGCGCTTCACCTATATAATAGGGAGTTTCTGACGCAATAAAGTGCTTTTCAACTTTAGTGCCCTCTTGCCAATTTTCTTCTGTCACACCAAACAGATCAAGCATCGCTTCTGAGCGAAGAAAACCTGGAGTCAACGCAATCGATGTAATCTTATAGTCTTTCAAATCTTTGGCCATCGCTTTAGCCATATGAATGTTAGAGATTTTCGCTAAACTATAATAAAAGTTGCCTCGATATTCGTCCGTTATTCCATCTGTAATTTCTACGATCAAGCCGCTTCTGTTCTTTTTCATTAAGGGAACAGCGTAGTGAGAGGTAATGATATGAGCTCCTACCGCCTGTTTTTGCATTTGCAGCCCCTTTGTTAAACTATGTTCTCCGACATCTTTTCCCCATTCGGTAAGAGGATCGCCTCCCCAAATATCATTGACTAGTATGTCGAGCTGTCCCTTTTGTTCAGAACGGACTCGCTCTATAAATGCCTTTACTTGTTCCTTGCTGGTATGATCCACTTGGACAGGGATCCCGTGCCCGCCCGCTTCATTTACTAATTCCGCTGTATCTTCAATTGTTTCTTTTCTGTTCATTGGAGACGGTTCCGCTTTTGTTGATCGTCCGGTCACATAGACGGTCGCTCCCGCTTCCCCCAATTTTACAGCCATGGCCCGGCCAGCGCCTCTCGTAGCACCAGCAACAATAGCTACTTTATTATCAAGAGTCATGTCATCAGTCCTTTCATCTATTGTATGTTTAGTATAAAGTGAAAACATGTCATCTCATGTCATGATTAGAAAAGGAGTCTATTTTTTATGAAAGCAGAGAGAATGATTAAAATTCTGATCCTTTTACAGTATGGCGAGACCTTATCGACACCTGAACTAGCAAACGAGCTTGAAGTTTCCGAACGAACCATCCATCGTGATATGGAATCTCTGAGTGCAGCAGGTATCCCCGTTTATTCCCAAAGAGGAAAAGCAGGGGGATGGAGACTCATTGATGATTGGAAGCAAAAGCTCAGTTGGTTGAAAGAGAAGGAACTGCAATCCTTATTTCTGCCACCTGCGGAGAAGATCCTCACCGATTTAGACATAGACATTTCCTCCAAGGAAGTGAAAAATAAACTGCTTCTATCGTTGCCCGAGCATTCAAGACAACAGGCTAGAAGTCTATGGGAGCGAATCTATGTTGATATGGGCACGTGGAAAAATACCCAAACAGATATAACAGCAGCGATGGAGACACTCCAGGACGTCGTGATGAATGAGCAAAAAGCTAAAATCCTTTATAAGAAGGCGAATGGGGATGAGAAAGAATCCATTATTCAACCTCTTGGTCTGGTGGCAAAAGCAAGCACGTGGTATGTCGTGGCGATGAATGAAAACGGGGATTATCGCAGCTATAAAGTGGCGAGGATCAAGCAAATCTCTAAGGAGGAAGACTATTTTGAGAGGCCCGCTGATTTTGATTTAGCTTCTTACTGGAAAAACTCAAAAAAAACGTTTGCTGAGACTCTTCCGAATTTTTCCGTGGAAGTAAAAGTGTCTACCTCTGCTTATAAAAGGATCATGTTTACGGGACGGTTCGTAACGAAGACGTCAGAAAAAGGGACAGAAGATGGCTGGGCGTATGTGGAACTAACTTTTCAAACCGAAGAAGAAGCTGTGAATTTCATTTTAGGTTTTGGGAATCAAATCCTGGTCGTCTCACCAAAAGATCTAATCTCTAAGGTTACGGATAGAGCTAAAGAAGTGCTGACCCTTTACCAAGAGCAGGGTTAAGCCCTCATCATATTTTTTACACACTTTTTCCGTATTTTTATATTTAATCGTAATTAGTGAGCAGAAAAACTATGAGGACGGGCATGGCTCCTATCATATAATTGTAATATTCGTTCAAACTCCAAATAACGATGTTTACAGCGCTTTTGTACATGTTACAATGGCAAACATCATGAATCATAAAGGAGACATGACATTGAATAAAAAATTACTGAGTTTCATGTTGGCTGCCTTAATCGCTCTATTGGCTGCATGTGGCGATGACGGTGCAACAGCTGAAGATAAAAATAATGAAGAAAAAGCAAAACAAGAAGAAGCAAGCGGTGAAAAAGCAAGTGGAGAAAAAGCAAAAATGCCAGAGCCTGACTTAGAAGGCGTACCTGAAGTTGTTGCTAAAGTAAACGATGAAGAGATCAAGAAAAAAGAATTCACAGAAACGTACAAGTCTCAATTCCAGCAAATGGCGATGCAATCGCAAATGACTGGTAAAGAAGTGGACCAGGATAAATTGAAGAAACAAGTGGCTGAAAGCTTAGTAGGTCAAACACTTCTAATCCAGGAAGCGAACAGTCGTGATTTCACAGTATCTGAAGAAGAGAAGAACAAAAAGTTAGAAGAAATTGCAAAACAGCAAAAGCTTGAGTCCAAAGAAAAGTTCTTGTCTAAATTGGAAGAACAAGGGATGAAAGAAGAAGAAGTCATGGCTCAGGTTGAAAAACAAATGAAGCTTGAGAAACTTCTTGCAGAAGAAGCTGGAGACCTGGAACCGACGGAGAAAGAAATGAAAGAAGCTTACGAACAGATGAAGAAACAGCAAGAAAAAGCAGGTGGAGAAAGTAAAAGTAAAGTTCCTTCTTATGAAGAAGCGAAACCGATGATTAAACAACAATTATCCGGTCAAAAAGAAGCACAAGCTTATCAAAAACTTGTAGAAGATCTTAAGAAAGATGCAGATGTAAAAGTAAACGTATAATAAAAACGACGGAGACCAGTCCTTTTGAAGGGCTGGTCTTTTTTTGGTGTGAGGTATGCTTTGAAAGAAAAATGTTACCTGACAACATTAATAAATATACAAATTACTAAATAATTAAACACAACTATACATTTTTATGTTAGGATATATGCAATGCATATTCATTAGTGAATAAATTAGGAATTTTCAAACTACATATGGTTGTCAGGTTTCGTGAGTGTGTTATTCAAATATGAATAATAAGGGGCGATTGGATGACAGAGTGGGATGAGTATAAAACAATCTTTCATTCTCTCCAGGAGGATATCCTTGTAACGAAGACGGACGGAACAATTGTGAAGGTGAGTAAGGGGACGGGTGATGTTTATGACGTGAATGCAGACGATTTAATTGGAAAGTCTGTATACGACCTTGAAAAACAAGGGCTTTTTACGCCTCTGGCTACTCCAATGGTTGTAGAAAAGAAAGAGAGAGTCACGTTTGTTCAAACGGTTGGAGGCGAAAAGAAATTACTCGTTACAGCTTTGCCGGTCTTTGATAAGAACAATAAATTGGTTCGTGTAGTGAGTTATTCGCATGATGTAACCGAATTGATGGAAATTAAAGCGGGCATGGAAGAAATGACAGAGGAGATGGAGAGGGTCAGAAAAGAGCTCGAGTATTTAAAGCAGCAAAATGAAAGCAGCTTTATTGCAAAGAGCGAACCGATGCGCAAGATCATGGCCACTGCCAATCAGATTGCTGGTGTGGATGTAAGTGTACTGCTTCTCGGCGAATCAGGTGTTGGTAAAACGGAAATTGCGAAAATGATCCATGAAAAAAGCGAGAGGGCGGGTGGGCCGTTTATAGAAGTCAATTGCGGGGCCATTCCTGAATCCTTGTTTGAAGCAGAGTTATTTGGTTATGAATCCGGCTCTTTTACAGGAGCGGCCAAAGGAGGAAAAAAAGGGTTCGCTGAACTGGCCGATCAAGGGACTTTGTTTCTGGATGAAGTGGGCGAACTGTCCCTCTCTAACCAAGTTAAGGTGTTGAAGCTTATTCAGGAGAAGTCTTTTTATAGAGTGGGCGGACGAAAAGAAATCCGTGCCGATTTTCGCCTAGTGAGCGCAACGAATAAGCGATTGAAAGAATCGGTTGAAAATAATTTATTTCGTGAAGATCTTTATTTCCGACTAAATGTTGTTCCGATCACGATTCCTCCGTTGAGAGAAAGAAAAGAGGATATCGTTCCGCTCATTCAATATGCGCTCGACCTTTTTACTAAAAGGTATAAACGAAAACGAACGATGAGCCGGGAGGTCCTGCACGAGTTGACCGAGCTTGAATGGCGGGGGAATGTAAGGGAGCTTACCAATTTGATTGAGCGGCTTGTCGTGACTTCCCATAGATCGATCATTCTTCCTGAAGATTTGCCGGATAATTATAAAGCGGAAGGTAAGGATTATTCAAGAATGAATAATTTTGAAGAATCCCTACCGAAAACTCTCGAACGGGTAGAAAGAGACCAACTTCAAAAGGCCAGGCTATTATATAAAACAACAACGAGAATGGCAGAAGTATTAGGGATTAGTCAACCAAGCATAGTCAGAAAACTTAAAAAATACGGAATAAAATAAAAGCTTGGCATGTTTCTTGCGTGTTATGACGGCAATAGATGAAAGCTTTTGCCTTTTAAAAAACTTTAAGGAGTGTGAAAGATGGAGGTAAAGCAGAAGAAAACATTTGAAGAAGAACAGTGGAGTCAAGATTCGGTCAATAACAGAACGGTTAGGAATTTTTCCTGGTTTCTTATCCCGTCCTTGCTAGGGGTCTTATTGTTTCTTTTTCCTATATCGTATGGAGGTAAAATTACGATAGGAGTCGGTGTGATGGCGGAGTCCATCCAAGCTTATCTGGAGCCTGTCCTGCCAGGTCTTATGACGGGGATTTTGATAGTATCTGCAATCCTTCCAGTCATCGCTAAAGGATTGAAGCCGAATTTCATTTTGAATAACGCCTTTATGAAACAGCTATTCTATGTAAATGCGTTTTGGACGATTACGCGTCTAATTGGTGCGGTATTTGCCCTTATGACTTTATTTGCTGTAGGTCCTGAATTTATCATTTCCGATGTAACTGGCGGTACGATGCTATATTCATTGGTCCCGGTGCTTGCTGCGTGGTTCCTCTTTGCTGGATTTTTGATGCCTTTATTGATGGAATTCGGTCTTATGGATTTTATCGGTACGATGCTTCGTAAGGTAATGAGACCTGTATTCAAGCTTCCTGGGCGTTCATCGATAGATGCCTTGGCTTCCTGGATGGGAGCGGGGACGGTTGGCGTTTTAATTACAACGAAGCAATATGAAGAAGGGTACTATACGAAGCGTGAAGCGTCGATCATCGCGACGAACTTCTCAATCAACTCGATTGCTTTCAGTTTGGTAGTTATAAGTTTTATCGGATTAGAGCAGTACTTTGTTCCTTTCTATTTAACGGTAGTTATCGCAGGGTTAGTAGCTGCCTTTGTTTGTCCGCGTATCCCGCCGTTGTCTAAAAAAGCAGACACGTATTACGAAGGAACTGGACAAAAAATTTCAGAGGATACGCCTGAAGGGACCTCCAATTTCAAGTGGGGTCTGGAAAAAGCTCTGAGTAAAGCTTCTGAGGTAAGGGGAGTAAAAGGGGTAGCCACCCAGGGGGTGCAAACGGTACTTGATATCTACTTTGCGTTAATTCCGCTGGTTATGGCGTTAGGGACAGTGGCCTTAATCATTGCTGAATTTACGCCGTTCTTCACCTACTTATCAATGCCGATTGTTCCGATTCTTCAGTGGATGCAGATTCCTGAAGCGGCGCAGGCAGCTCCGGCTATGCTTGTCGGCTTTGCGGACATGTTCCTGCCGGCTGTTATTGGTTCTGGAATTGAGAGTGAATTGACCCGCTTTGTTATTGCTGCCATTTCTTTAACTCAGCTGATCTACATGTCTGAAATAGGAATCCTGCTGGTAAAATCGAAGATTCCTATCTCCGTAGCAGAGTTAGCCATTATTTTCTTGCAGCGTACCGTCATCACTCTTCCGATCATCGTAATCATCGCTCATTTCATATTCTAGGAGGTAAACGATTATGAACCCATCATTCGAAGATTTATATAAACGATTGCCAGATTTGCTAGCGCCGAGTATGGCCAAGGACCATCCGAACCTTCCTGTAGAAAAAGAAGAAGGCTGCTACTACTATGGTACCGATGGAAAGAAATATTTAGATTTCACTTCAGGCATCGCTGTAGCTAATACAGGTCATCGTCACCCTAAAGTTGTACAAGCTATTAAAGAAGGGGCAGATCAACTCATGCATGGCCCCTCAGGAGTGATCATGTATGATTCCATATTAAGAGTCGCTGATCGTCTTCAAAACCTATTGCCGGGAAATCTTGATTGCCTCTTTTTTGCAAACAGTGGAACAGAAGCCATTGAAGGGGCGTTAAAGCTTGCTAAATACGCAACAAAGCGGCCCTATACTATATCTTTTACTGGCTGTTTCCATGGAAGGTCGCTTGGTGCTCTTGGTGTTAGTACTTCTAAAAGTAAATACCGGAAATTTCTGCAGCCGAATGGCCTGACCTATCAGCTTCCTTATGCGGATGCTTCGAGCTGTCCAGAAGGTGAAGACGTTTCTGAATACTGTGTGAATAAGCTGGAAAAAGATTTTGAAATGCTTTTCGACCATCAGGTGACGCCTGAGGAAGTAGCTTGTGTGATTGTGGAGCCGGTCCTTGGGGAAGGTGGATATATTATTCCTCCAAAAGAATGGCTGCAAAAGGTACGTGAGGTATGTGACCAGCATGGCATCCTGCTGATTTTTGATGAAGTCCAAACAGGGTTCGGACGTACTGGGGAATGGTTTGCTGCTCAAACCTTTGGAGTTACTCCGGATGTTATGGCCATTGCAAAAGGTATAGCATCAGGAATGCCGCTCAGCGCAACGGTTGCTTCTAAAGAACTTATGAGCAAATGGCCGATGGGCACTCATGGAACCACATTCGGTGGAAACCCGATCGCCTGCTCGGCAGCTCTTGCTACATTGGATGTGCTTGAAGAGGAAAGGTTAGTTGAGAACTCGAAACAGCTTGGTGCTTATGCGATAGAGCGGCTAAAGAAAATCAGGGAAAATCATAAAGTGATCGGTGATATCAGAGGTGTCGGTCTTATGATCGGGATTGAAATCATTGATCCTGAAACAGGAGCTCCTGATGGAGACGGGATGATGAAGATCTTAGATCTGTCTCTAGAAAAAGGCGTCTTGTTCTATTTGTGCGGGAAACATCAGGAAGTCATCCGTATGATCCCGCCTTTGGTTGTAACGAAAGACC
The DNA here is from genome assembly GCF_002097535.1 of Halobacillus mangrovi. Classification (GTDB taxonomy): domain Bacteria; phylum Bacillota; class Bacilli; order Bacillales; family Halobacillaceae; genus Halobacillus; species Halobacillus mangrovi_A. The sequence continues at coordinate 4,039,865 of NZ_CP020772.1, read as the reverse complement.
AGATTGATCATGGGTTGGCTGTCTTTGAAGAAGCCGTGATGGAATATGAAAAAGAAAGTCATATCGTGTCAGTGATTTAAATAGATTAATAGTGAAGCAATCGCCCCTGAAGGTACAGTGCCTTCCGGGGCTTTTTAGTTCGAATCAATTGTTTATTTTATATTCATGTAAAAAATCCTTACATGAGTATTGTGTTAATTTTCAGATTTTGTTAGAGTATTACTTAACATACATTGTTAAGAAATCTAACATAAAGGAGACAGTTTGGAAATGGATGCAACGTTCTTGATGAATAACTTGTGGATTATCGTGTGTACGATTCTTGTTTTGCTCATGCAGGGAGGATTTATTTTACTTGAAGCTGGGTCGACGAGAATGAAAAATGCCGGCCATATTGCTGGTAAGACAGTTTTCACTGTAGGAATTGTATCCCTTGTGTTCTGGGCGCTTGGTTATGGACTCATTTATGGCGAAGGAAATGCGATTATCGGTTTATCTAATTTCTTTTACGGCGATGCAACAATAATGGGGGAAAGTCTTGCCGGATCTGTTGACTTCCTATTCCAGCTGGCATTTGCAGCTATAGCGATGACGATTGCATTCGGTGGGTTTGCTGAACGGGCGAAATTAATTGCCTATGTCATTTTTGCTATCTTATTTTCTATCGTCATCTATCCGGTTATTGCTCACTGGATCTGGGGAGGCGGCTGGTTAGCTGAACACGGCAAGCAGGATTTCGCAGGCTCAACCGTCGTACACTTAACGGGAGCCATGGCAGCTCTTGCGGCAACAATCATTTTGAAGCCGCGTATTGGTAAATACAATAAAGATGGTTCTTCCAATGAAATCGCTGGACACAACCAGGTGTTTACAGCTCTGGGTGTATTAATCCTTTGGGTCGGCTGGTTCGGCTTTAACGCAGGAAGTACTTTTGGTGTCGCAGATGCTTTCTTTGGATATGTAGCGTTAAATACTCAATTAGCTGCCGGGGCTGGAGCTGTGGGAGCTATGTTGATGGTATGGGCGGTTACAGGAAAAGCGGATGTTCCGACTACGTTAAATGGAGCACTGGCTGGTCTTGTTGCAATTACTGCTTCTTGTGCCTTTGTGGAACCTTGGGCTGCCGTCATCATTGGACTTGTTGGAGGAGCTTTCGTATTTTTCAGTATGAGATTCTTTGATAAAAGAAGAATTGACGATCCGATCTTTGCGTTATCTGTACACGGAACCGTCGGAGTATGGGGAACTCTCTCCAATGGATTGTTTGCTACTCCGGAGCTTGCGACTGTTGGACGTCCGGGCTTATTTTACGGAGGTGGATTCGAGCAGCTTGGGATTCAAATTCTCGGTGTTGTAAGCTGTGGTCTATATGCCTTTTTGGTATCCTACATTATTTTAAAGGTCATGGATAAAGCAATGGGAGGACTTCGTGTTACAGAAGAAGAGGAGATTATGGGGCTGGACTTGAGTGAACACGGTGGCTATGGATATCCTGAGAACTTAACACCGCCTAATTCTAAGTCTGGAGCTTAAACTTAAATAAAAGGAATGGATAGTTGTGTTCAATACGTATGAAGAAATCAAGCAATGGCGAGAAGAAACGCTTGATTCAGTCGCTGATGACCACCATCAATTGAATGCGTTCCACGATCAAGTCATGTACCAAACCGTAAGAATTGCAATGGATCATATTGAAAGTGAGCAGGGGAAACCGCCTGCTCCTTTTGCATTTTTTCTCATGGGCAGTGCTGGTCGGTGTGAACAGTCTGTTTGGAGCGACCAGGATCATGGAATAATATTCAATGGTTCTACCGATTTTCAGGAATACTTTTTAAATCTCGGAACGGAAATTAGTTATGGAATGGGTGTCGTCGGCTATGAAAAGTGTGAAGGAAATGTGATGGCATCCAATGCATTATGGTGTCAGTCCATGGGTTCTTTTGAGAAGCTGATAGAAGAATGGCTGCTTGAGGAAAGTTGGCAGTCGCTTAGGAACTTCTCGATCTTTATTGATTCAAGGGTGTTAGTTGGGGATGAGAATTTGCTGATGCAGCTTAAAAATGCTTCTTTTTCTATGTTGGAAGATCATCCCCACTTATATTCCCGTCTCATTGACAACTTTGAATTTATTAAAAAGGGAGTGGGGGTTTTTGGGCAGCTCCTTCCTGAACATGGGCAAGGGTTGGATGGAGAAATTCATTTAAAACAAACGGCTTATTTTCCATACGTCAACGCCCTTAGAGTTTTAGCATTGAAAAAAGGGGTTTGCGCTGCACCGACACTTGATAGATTCGAAATCCTTACTTATAATTACCCTTTTCTTGAAGCTTACGAAAAGAATTTTCGAGAACTGCTTGATTTTCGTCTGAAGTTTAGAAAGTCAGCAACAAGCTATGAAAAGGTACACTTACTTCCACTTAAAGTACTGTCAAAACAGGACAAACAGAAGTTAAAGTTTCTAATTAGAAGAGGACAAAAGCTCTTCTCCAAATGTAAATCAATGCTTCATGAAGAGGATGCCTTATGAATCCTTTTGTACAATTCGTAAAAGATTTGTCTGACAGGCTTGGCAGCGGATTCTCTTCTTTGAATCAGAATGACCCTTCAAAAGTGGCTTATGTAAGAAATCTGGAACGACAACTGCGGAATAAAGATACACTTGTTGTTCCATTTGAAGAACTTTCAGTGGTGGTGTTCGACTTAGAAACGACAGGGTTTTACCCTTACAAGGGAGACGAAATTCTTTCGATTGGGGCTGTGAAAGTAGAGGGGACGAAAATACTTGAGGATCAGTCCTTTTATTCTCTTGTCTATAGTGAGTCAGCACCTTCAGAAGAGATTACAAAGCTCACAGGAATTACGGGGGAGATGTTATTAGAATCTCCGGCTATGCGTGATGTGCTGAAGGAATTTTACTCTTATGTTAAAACAGATACGCTAGTCGCTCACCATGCAAACCACGAAAAGCAATTTATGAATCATGCAACGTGGCTAGCTTTAAGGAAAAACTTTCAACACCGGATTGTCGATACATCTTTCTTAACTAAAATCATTCATAAGGAGAAGGACCTGGTTAGTCTTGATGACTGCTGTGCTCATTACGGAATCAGTATTAAGCATCGACACCACGCCTTCCATGATGCGATGGCCACTGCAAAGCTTTGGGTTGAAAGCATTAAGGATATACAAGAGTTAGGGTTTGAAAATTTAAACGACGTTTATACCTATTTGGCTACACTAAAGTAAGAAAAATAATTGCCCTCTCCTTCATTTCTGGAGAGGGCATTTGCATTTATTAATTCATGATTTCTGCAACGATCTCATAAGATCGGATCCTGGCTGAATGATCATAAATTTGGGAAATGATCATCATTTCATCAGCTTCTGTTTCAGCCTGGAAATTCTCGAGTTTTTCTTTGACAGTTTCAGGACCTCCGATAATTGAAGCCCCTAACTGTTGCTGTAAGGCTGCCTTTTCACCAGCAGTCCAGATATCATCCATGTTATCGACTGGAGGTTGGAGAAGGTGGTTTGTATTACGCACAAGGTTTAGAAACTGCTGCTGTAAAGATGTAGCCAAGCGCTCTGCTTCCTCATCTGTGTCAGCTGCAATCACGTTTACACCAACCATTGTGTACGGTTCGTCCAAAATGGAAGAAGGGGTGAAAGTGCGACGATATAAATCTAGAGCGCCTAGTGTATTATTCGGTGAGAAGTGACTTGCAAACGAAAATGGAAGACCGAGCTGGCCGGCAAGCTGGGCGCTGAACCCGCTTGATCCTAGTAGCCAAATAGGAATATTCAAGCCTTCTCCTGGAATAGCTCTTATTCGATTTTTCCCTTCGAAATACCCTCGTAATTCATCCACTTGTGCTGGGAAGTTCTCCGCTCGACTGTTTAGATCACGGCGAAGGGCCTGGGCGGTAAGCTGGTCTGTCCCTGGTGCACGTCCTAAGCCGAGGTCGATTCGTCCTGGAAACAGCGTTTCTAGCGTACCGAATTGTTCAGCGATTATGAGTGGCGCGTGGTTGGGCAGCATCACTCCGCCTGACCCGACACGAATAGACGAAGTATTATGGGCTACATGACTGATAGCAATAGATGTTGCTGAGCTTGCGATAAACGGCATGTTGTGGTGCTCGGCCATCCAATATCTTGTGAAACCCCATTTTTCTACGTGCTGGGCTAAGTCTACTGTGTTACGAAAAGAATCAGCTGGACTTCCTCCTTCAATGACGGGGGCGAGGTCTAATACGGAAAACTTTGTATCTTGAAGTGTCATGATTTCATCCTCTTTTCTTTTAAAATCATATTGTTCATCGTATCAGGGTTATTTCGTGTCTCAAAATAATTTGTTTATAGATTTAACCCATCTAGACTAGTCCGTAATCATACCGTTGTTTAAAAAGACTCTGTTAAATGTAGTAGGAAACTCTAATGAGAACCATCCCTTCATATTCGTAAGGATTGAACGCTGTAAATTTTTTCTGATTTATTTTGTATCGTGTACTTATAGATTTAAATATAATAAATCTGTTTAATAAGACAAAAAACAAGATATTTTAAAAAACACATTGACGAAAGCGTTTACAAGGAGTATAGTCTACTTAAAGTAATCGATTACGCAAACGATTAACTGAGTTTTAGAAATGAGGATTAACCATGGTTTCCATTAAAGATGTTGCAAAAAAGGCCCAAGTTTCTACAGCTACCGTCTCTCATGTGATCAATGAGACAAGATTTGTAGCAGAAGAGACCAAGCAAAAAGTATACATGGCGATGAAGGACTTGAATTACCAGCCAAACCGAATTGCCAGAAGCCTCAGAAGCCGTAAATCGAATACGATCGGACTTTTGGTTCCATTAGTTGCAGAAGATACATCCAATTTTTTCTTCATGAGCATTGCCAATGGAATTGAAAAGGTGTTGAAAGAGAATGGATATAACTTAATACTTAGTAATTCCAATGAAGATGAAGTAACGGAAAAAAATCAAATTCGCGTGTTTAATACGCAGTTGATTGACGGATTGGTCATTGCGCCTGTAAACGGGGAGGATTCAGCGTATAAGAAGGAATTAACAGGTGATTATCCAGTCGTTTATATTGACCGTCATCCGAGCGGTATTGAAGGAGATATGGTTCTTGTTGATAACCTTCGAGGTGCATATGAAGCTGTCCGTGCTCTACTTAACAAAGGATACGAGCGGATTGGTTTTATCACAGGCACCCTGGGGATTACCACTAGTGATGAACGCTTAAAAGGGTATAAACAAGCCTTGGAAGAAAAAGCGATCCCCGTAAGAAAAGAGTTTATTAAAGAAGGTCCAGCCACATTCGAACAAGGATATCAATTGGCGAAAGAACTTCATGAAGCAGAAGTATCTGCTTTGTTTGTCGCAAATAATGTCATGACGATGGGGGCTGTTTCTTACCTCCAGGAACACGAGGTTAAAATTCCTGAGGAGATTGGCATCATAGGATATGACGATTATGATTGGATGAAAATCACTTCTCCCCCTTTATCTGTTGTCAGACAGCCGGCGTTTGAGATTGGAAAAGTAGCCGTTGAGCAGTTGCTTAAGAGAATTAATGGGTCAAAAGAGAAATATACAGAAGTTATGCTCGATTCAGAGTTGGTACAGAGAGGTTCCTTTTAAAGAGAACCTTCTCTTTTTAACCATAAAGTAAACGATTACGTAAACGTTTTTGTGTAATGGAAGGATATGTGTGAGCGTTCAATTATGAAATGGGAGGTACGGAGGATGAAGAAATTATCGTATTTGTTGACAGGGGTTTTAGTGGTGCTGATGCTTGCGGCTTGTTCAAGCGACAGTTCCGCTAATTCAGAAGAAGATAGTAGCGGTAGTTCAGGGGAGAATCAAACAAGTGACACAGTGGAGACTGGCTCAGTGGATACAAGTGTTGAAGCTACAGGTGATGAAGACGTACTGCTTGACTTCTGGATTCACCAAACGGGTGAAGACGAGACCAACGCGTACATTGAATTAATTGATGCGTTCAACAAAGAGCATGACGACATTCATGTAAACGCAGAAGTCATCATTGATGACGGGGCAAGTGCGTACAGTGACAGTATTAATGCTGCACTTGTAGCAGGGAACCTGCCAGATGTGATGGCAGTGGACGGCCCTTACGTTTCAAGTTTTGCTGAAGCTGGAGTGATTCAGCCGATCGATAAGTATATTGACAAAGAAACGAAAAGCCAATATGTAGATTCGATCATTCAACAGGGCACATACAATGGTAAATTGTATTCTTTAGGAGCGATGGAAGCTTCCGTCATGCTTTATTACAACAAAGACTTGTTGGATGAAGCAGGGATTGAACCAGCTGATTCCATAGAAGGTGCCTGGACGTGGGATGAATTGATGGAGAATTCTAAGAAACTGACGACCGAAGACCGTTATGGACTGAACTTGTTTATGAACTACGGTGTCGGTGAATGGTTGACGTTTATGGGCGCACCACTTGTCTGGTCTAATGGGGGCGCGCTCATTTCAGAAGATGGTACAAAAGTGGATGGCTATTTAAATAGTCCTGAAACCATTGAAGCTTTAAACTATGTGAAAGATCTATTTGCTGAAGGTGTGGTTACAGATAGCCCTGGTGAAATGCAGTTTGAGGAAGGAAATGCAGCCCTTGCTTTAGGCGGTCCATGGATTGCTGTTTCTGCTGAAGACGCAGGCTTAAACTGGGGTATGATGCCGTACCCTTACAAAGATGAAAAAGTGTCTCCATCTGGAAGCATGGCTTATGCAGTAACAAATAATACAGAAAATCCTGAAGCAGCTGTCGAGCTTATGAAGTGGATGACGAATGAAGAAGCAACAATCAAAATCTCCAAAGCCACAGGCATGCCGCCGGCACAGAAGTCTGCGTTTGAAAACATGGAGAAATTCAATGAACTTCCATGGAGCATTATGAAGGAACAAGTCATTCAAACAGCCCATGCCCGTCCGGCTACACCTGCTTATCCGGTATTGACCGATGCGTTTGCTCAATCTTTCCACGCCGCTTCACTAGGGGAAGATGTAGAAAGTGTGGTGGAACAGCAGGTCCAACGTGTCGAGCGTGAATTGAAACGTTTTGAAGAGTAGTCCAACGAATGATCGGGGCCTGTGAGTGTTACAGGCTCCAGCTCATTTTTAAGACCGTCCGTCTACGGGGTTGAAAGAGAGGGTGAACAAATATGAAAGGGAATAGTTCTTCTGCGAAACAACTGACCGATCATGATCATTATAAAGCTCCATCTGAACCGTCTATCAGAAAGGTGCCGCCAAAGAGGAAAAAAAGAAGAAAGTCACAGGCTTTCCAAGAAGCTATGACTGGATACTTCTTTCTAGCGCCTGCATTAATTCTTCTGGGAGTATTTCTTTTGTATCCGATGGGGGCTGCTTTCTATTATAGTTTTACAGATTTCTATATTTTAAAACCTGATGATATTTCTTTTATAGGGTTCGAGAATTTCTCTTATATATGGCAGGATGCTCAATTCCGACAAGCTTTTTGGAATACGGTTTACTTTTCTGTCATCGTCGTTCCTGTTCAGCTGGCGGTCGCGTTAGGACTTGCGCTGCTTATTAATAAGAAAATAAAGTTCCGCGTATTTTTCCGAACTGCATTTTTCTCACCTGTAGTGATGTCTCTTGTTGTGGTCTCAATTCTCTGGACGTTTATGTACAATCCCAATGAAGGGTTGATCAATCAGCTGCTCGGGGTCATAGGGATTTCACCACAACCATTTCTTACAAGCCCTGATCAAGCGATGAATTCAATCATTGTAATGTCCGTCTGGCAAGGGGCCGGTTTCCAGATGATGATCTTCCTGGCGGGGCTTCAAAACATTCCGAACCATTTATATGAAGCTGCAGACATTGATGGAGCAACTAGTTGGCAGAAATTTTTACATGTGACTTTGCCAGGTTTGAAAAACATTGCCTTGTTCATTTTTATTACAATCAGTATTGCTGCCTTTAAATTACTTGTTCAGCCGATGATCATGACACAGGGTGGACCGCTTGGATCAACCAAGTCTCTGGTCTATCACATCTATGAAACTGGATTTAACTATAGAGATGTGGGTTATGCATCAGCAATGGCGGTCGTATTTACAATGATTGTACTTACAATCACAATTATTCAGCGTGTGCTCATTCGTGAGGAGAGGGGGTAAAAGCTATGAAAAGAAAGAAAAGGATTCAGGGAGTCGTCTTATATGTGTCTTTGATTTTACTCACATTCATCTTTCTCTTTCCCTTAGTATGGATGCTTGTTTCATCGCTGAAAGATGAGTTTCAAATTTTCAAGGATATGAAATCACTAAAAGCCTTTTTGCCTCCGGCTCCTAATGAAGTAGAAGGTGGATACCTGCACAATTATATCGCAGCTTTTCAACGTGTAGATCTTATGAAGTACATTTTGAACAGCTTGATTTATACAACAGGCATCATTATCTTTGGGCTTATTGTCAATTCAATGGCTGGTTATGCATTGGCACGGTTCCGCTTTCCCCTGGCTGGTTTCTGGCTTGGAGTCATTATCGCGACCCTGATCATCCCGCCAGAAAGTATCTTCCTGCCCCTCTACGTTTTGGTGTATGACCTTGGGTGGGTAAATACGTACACCGGTTTGATTGTGCCGTTTATCGCGAATGCTTTTGCTATCTTTTTATTCCGTCAGTTTTTTCTCGACTTTCCTAAAGAATTGGAGGAAGCAGCCAAAATTGATGGCTGTTCACAGATCGGAATTTTCTTCAGGATTATTGTACCGCTCTCTAAACCGGTGTTTGCTACTGTGGCGATTGTCTTATTTATCAACCACTGGAATGACTTCCTATGGCCACTTGTTGTAGCTTCAGATGAGAGTATGCGCACAATACAGATTGGACTTCAATACTTCATGAACGAACCACCAATTAAGTGGGGGCAAGTGATGGCTGCTTTAACGATTGCGACTGTACCGATGCTTTTGATTTTTGCATTCCTGCAAAGGTACTACGTACAAGGATTAACACATACTGGTTCAAAAAACTAAATGATGTTCACGAGAATGTTGGCGAAAAGTGGAGAAGCTTCGCCTGACCTAAAAGAGTAATTATTGTTGGAAGGAGTGCCATGAGATATGATTCAAAACCAGCCGTTGATGAGGAATGGGTATTATCAGGAAAGGTATCGGCCCCACATCCATTTCACGCCCGAACAAATGTGGATGAATGATCCCAATGGTCTTGTTTACTTTGAAGGAGAATATCATCTCTTCTATCAATATCATCCAGATAGTAAACAGTGGGGGCCAATGCACTGGGGTCACGCTGTTAGTAAGGATCTATTAGAGTGGGAACATCTCCCTGTAGCGCTCTATCCGGATGATCTTGGCATGATTTTTTCTGGGAGTGCTGTGGTGGACCACAAGGATACAAGTGGTTTTTTCGATGGAAAACCGGGACTTGTTGCTGTTTATACCAACGCTGATGGAGACTTGCAGAGGCAGAGCATCGCCTATAGTAAAGACCGGGGAAGAACCTGGGTGAAATATGGCGAAAATCCGGTAATTCAAAACCCTGGCATCAAGGATTTTCGTGATCCAAAGGTTTTCTGGCATGAGACTACGCAAAAGTGGGTGATGGTGCTTGCTGCAGGGAGAAAAGTTCAATTCTATACCTCTCCTGATTTGAAGAGGTGGACCTATGTTAGTGAATTTGGAGAAGGTTGGGGCGAACAAAAGGGTGTTTGGGAATGTCCGGACCTGTTCCCTCTTACGAATGAAGTGTCCGGGGAAAAGAAATGGGTGCTGCCGATCGGGATTGATGCCGGCGCTCCTTCAGGCGGATCAGGCACCCAGTATTTTATCGGGGCCTTTGATGGCAAGCACTTTGTTCCTCATCAACCGAAAGAAGCTGTGCGCTGGCTTGACTACGGCAAAGACTTTTATGCGTCGCAATCATTTTCCGATGTCCCATGGAGAAGGGTGGTCCTTGCCTGGATGAGCAATTGGCAATATGCCAATGACGTACCGACAGATCCGTGGAGAAGTGCAATGACGATCCCAAGGGAATTGAATTTATCCGTGGTTGAAGGACAGGAACGACTTATTCAAAAGCCTATCGCAGAGCTTACAAGGTTGATAGAAAAACGAATTGAAAATGATTCTTTCTTCCTTAAAGAAAAGCAATCCATCGAGCTAATCCAGCCGGCTTCACCTTTTTTATGGGAATTGGATGTAGAAATTGAGAAGGGAGGCGTGTTCGAAGGACGGTTATTCGGAGATCAGGAAACAGGTCTGAGGGTTGGAATTGATTGCGAAAAAAATTCTATATACGTTCAAAGAGACCGGGCGGAAGTTGATTTTTCAAAGGAATATGTTTGTACTTGTCAGGCACCTTTGAGTGGCGATCGTTCGTCCTTCCATCTCAAATTATTATGTGACCACTCCTCGGTCGAATTATTTGTTGGTGATGGAGAAATAAGCATGACGAATTTATACTTACCGGCAGATGATTACGAAGCAAAGTTAAAGGTGGAAGCTGTCCGCGGCACGGTAGAAGTGAAACAATCGTCGGTTTTTGAAATGACATCTGTCTGGAGACAAAACTCTTAAAGAAAGAACAGGAGGGTGAAGATGAAAGGTACAGGCAACGTCATTTACCTTGTATGTGACTGGTTGATGCGGCTTGCGATTTTAAATGTATTGTGGATCGCTTTTACACTTATGGGTGGCGGAGTTTTCGGTATCTTTCCTGCTTCTGCTGCCTGTGTAGCTTTATTGAAAGAATGGATAGCTGATCGGCGTCCTGCTCCGGTAGCATTTTATTGGAAGGTCTATAAACGAACCTTTCTTCAAGCGAATGTCGTGTTCCTAAGTACATTTGTTTTACTGATTCTTTTAGGTTTCAACATCTATACGAGTCTGCAATTCACAGGGGCATGGTTCTACCTTTTTTTCAGCGGTACCGTATTTTTGGGCGGAGGGGTATTGATGACAGCAACTTTATCGTTCATCCCTCTAAGTCATGGAAAGAAGGCAAAAGAAGCTTTAAAATACGCCCTTCATCTTCTTTTGCTTTACCCTGGTCGTCTTCTTACTTTTTTCGCCGGGTTTGCCCTGCTTCTAGTGTGTATTCGGTTCATACCCGGCATTCTGCCGTTGTATTCCGTAAATATCATTCTTATGTTAACTGTCCTTTTGTTTCCTTTTAAGCAAGAGGCCCAAAAGCCCGTCTGACTGTTGTGAAAGAACAGACGGGTTTTCTTTTTACGTTGGTTTTGAATAGATCGGCGGCGCACTACTTTGGTAGCGCTTACAAATTAAAGGAGGAAAATTACTTGAGAAGTGTTATCTGGCGATCCACCACCGTTTTGACGATTGCCATATTAATAATGGCTTTGTTTCCGACCTATACGATGGCTGAGGAGGGTGCCCAAGAGAGCCAAGAAACTTCGCCTGATCAATACCGTTCCCAATTTCATTATTCACCATCCGAAAATTGGATGAATGACCCGAATGGAATGGTCTATTATGATGGGGAATATCATTTATTCTATCAGTATAATCCAACAGGGAATCAATGGGGACCGATGTACTGGGGGCATGCGGTGAGCAAAGACTTAATCAATTGGGAAGAACTCCCTATCGCGTTGTATCCGGATGAAAAAGGGTTTATCTGGTCAGGAAGCGTAGTTGTAGATAAACAGAATACCACTGGGTTCCAAACAGGTGACCAAGCGCCTATGGTCGCTGTCTTCACTCATGAAAAAGCGGGCCACCAAACTCAAAGTCTAGCCTACAGCAATGATAAAGGACGAACGTGGACGAAGTATGAAGGAAATCCGGTCATTGAAATGCCGGAAGATACGGATATTTTTAGGGATCCGAAAGTATTCAGGCATGAAGGAACGGGTCAATGGAACATGGTTGTGTCAGCCGGACAGAGTATCGAAATTTATCAGTCTAATAATCTTAAAGATTGGCAGCATATGGACACCTTTGAGCGTCCGGCAGATGCTACAGGGGTTTGGGAGTGCCCGGACCTTGTAGAACTACCGATAGACGGAGAAGGAAACGAAAAGAAGTGGGCACTTATGATGAGTGTGAGTGAGGGATCTGCTGCCGGAGGTTCTGGCATGGAGTACGTAGTGGGAGATTTTGACGGGAAATCGTTCACTACAGAAATGAAACCGCTTCCTTTGGATTATGGGGCAGATATGTATGCCGGAGTAACATGGAACAACCTGCCGAAAGAAGATGGACGTACAGTTCTGCTTGGATGGATGAATAACTGGAAGTATGGGCAGGATATTCCAACACAAAACTTCCGTGGAGCTATGTCCATTCCGCGGGAATTGAATCTTCGCACAGCAGCAGATGGAACATACCAGCTGAAACAGCAGCCCGTAGCTGAATTCGAACAACTAAAAGGAGAAATCGTAGAACGAAAAGATGAAATGGTGAAAGAAGGAAGTCAGAAGCTCGGCGATCGTGTCAATGACCTGCTTGAAATAACAGCTTCTTTTGATATCGACCAGACCACTGCTGATTCCTTTGGGTTTACGTTGACGAATGAAAACGATCAAGCGACGACGATTGTGTATGACACAAAAGAGGAGAAGTTGGCTGTTGACCGTACTTCATCGGGAGAAAGTGGCTTTTCAACCGATTTTGCAGCCGTTCATGAAGCTCCATTAAAAGTGGAGGACGGTAAAATTCAAATGAGAATACTTTTGGATCGGTCTTCTGTGGAAGTGTTTGGGAATGAAGGGACGACCGTTCTGACCGATCAGATATTCAGAGATGTATCCTCTTCCACGCTGGAAATGTTCAGTAATGGAGGAGAGGCGTATCTCAGTCAGCTGAACGTAACGGATTTGAACAAGGCGAACGTGGAACCTATGAAAATGACTGTTCCTGACGACGTTCCTAACACCTTGGAAAATGGGGATTTTGAAACGGGAGATTTAACAGGATGGACGGCGAGAGGAAGTGCCTTTACACACGGGGTTTCTCAAACGGAAACGTATTGGGACGGAAAACCTTTTGAACAGGAAGGAAACTACCACCTTTGGGGTTTTTCAGAAGATGTTAGTGATTCGGATTTTCGAACAGGGACGCTTCAATCTAGTCCTTTTCAATTAAGCGGAAAAGGGCAAGTGGAATTTCTTATCGGTGGTGGGCAGGATAAGGAACGCTTATATGTAAGCCTTGTCCGAGCCTCAGACGGGAGAGAACTTTTCAAAGCTACAGGAGCGAACGACGAGAAGTACCGGCGTGTTTCCTGGGATGCCAGTGCTTATCTTGGGGAAACGCTTTACTTAAAAGTAGTTGATTACCATAATGATGGATTTGGCCATATTAACGTCGACGATTTTCAAGTGTTTACAGAAGGAGAGTCGGTAGAAGATGAACTCGAGAACGGTGACTTTGAAACGGGTGATTTGACAGGATGGACCGTCGTTGAGGGAGGTGCTTTCAGCCATGCTGACGTAACCAATGATACGGATTGGGGCTGGGGAGGACCGTTCAATCATCAGGGGGATTACCATCTGTGGGGCGCTAAGAACGGGGGCGACGGGCAAACCGGCGTTCTGCGTTCATCTTCCTTTATCTTATCTGGAAAAGGGACGATCTCTTATTTGATTGGTGGAGGGAATGACCCTGATCACTTGTATGTAGCCCTGGTGAGGGCGTCCGATGATCAAGAATTGATGAAGGCAACCAATAACGAATGGAACGACTCCGAAGAGTATTCGAAAGTCGTTTGGGATGCTTCAGAGTACTTAGGTGAAGAAGTTTATCTGAAAGTCGTTGACAGCTCTACGGAAGGATGGGGACATATAAATGTGGATGACTTCCAAGTGAAGCAAACCGGTCCGCTTGCTCATTGGTCGTTTGATGAACAAGAAGGAAAGGTTACGAAAGAGGAAGTCAGCGGACAAACCGATCCGGTGCAATACGTGTTTAATGACGCGGTGTATAAAGCCTCATCCGATCCATTATGGCGGCCAGGGTTGGTAGGAAACGCCTTATTATTTGATGGATATTCCACATGGGTGACGCATGCGGCTGATCAATTTATTCAGCCAAAAGATGCCCTTACGATAGAAGGATGGGTAGCCCCGCGAGCGTATGAGTGGGGAGATCTTAATCAAATATCAGCGATCGTCAACCAGCATAACAAATCAAAAGGCGAAGGGTTTATTTTAGGAATGGGCCGCCACGGAAAACTTTCCTTCCAGGCAGGTATTAATGGTGATTGGCAAGAGGTTTCCACAATGCCTGATCAAGGGTTGAGAAAGGATCAGTGGTCTCATGTAGCGGCCACTTTTGATCGGAACGACCAATCGATGAGACTTTACTTAAATGGAGAACTGGTAGGCAAGACAGAAACAACCAATGGAAGTATAACATCGTCCAGCGAAAATCTATTGATTGGCAAACATAACCAGGCTGCTCTTATTAATGGGGTGTTTGATGCCAATATGTTCAATGGGTTGATGGATGAATTAAAAATATCAAATGAAGCGAAGTCAGCAGAACAAATTCAGCAGGATTATCAGTCTATGGTAGATAACTTTGCCGATAACACTCTACCTGAACCAGCACTGGACTGGGACCGCACGCGTTACGATGGCGATCAGCATAGACCACAATATCATTTTATGCCTCCGGAACATTGGATGAACGAACCTCACGCACCGATTTATTATAATGGAAAATATCACATCTTCTATCAAAAGAATCCACAAGGACCGTATTGGCACCATATTCATTGGGGACATGCGGTGAGTGAAGATCTTGTACATTGGGAGGAGCTTCCTACAGCTCTGTCACCTGAGGCAGGCTCGGTGGCTCCAGACGGGGTATGGTCGGGCAGTGCAACCCTCGATGAAAATGGAGAGCCTGTACTATTTTTCACGGCAGGGGATGACAGTAAATTCCCGAATCAAATGACTGGGCTTGCGGTTAGTGAGGACCCAAGTGACCCTGAATTGAAGGAATGGCGCATGCTTGATGAGCCAGTAACTGTTCAGGAAGAACACCTTCCGGCAGAAGCGGGTGAAGTGATGTACGGCCAGTTCCGCGATCCATTTGTATGGAAAGACGGAGACACCTGGTATCAGCTTATGGGATCAGGAATTGATCAAGTTGGTGGAACAGCGCTGTTATATTCTTCGAAGGATTTGGAAAACTGGACCTACGAGAAACCATTCTTTACCGGAGATTCAGAAGCCTATCCTAAAACGGGAGATGTATGGGAACTACCAGTATTTCTTCCGCTTGGAAAAGATGAATCCGGAACCGAAAAATATGCGTTCTTTATTAATCCATGGTTCGATGGATATAGTCCGCATAATGTCAAATACACCTTCTACTGGGTAGGTACATGGGATAAGGAAGACTTAGAGTTTGTACCTGATCATGAAGAACCGAAAATGTTTGACTATGGCGAGCATTTCACAGGTCCTAGCGGCATGGTTGATGAAGACGGCACCCCGATTTTATTCAGCATTGCTCAAGATAAACGAAGTGAGCAGGAACACTATGACGCAGGCTGGGCGCATAATGCCGGACTACCTGTGGCACTTTCTTTAAGAAACAATAATGATCTTGGATTGCAACCCATTGAGGAACTGGAATCTTTAAGAGGGGATTCATTGGTATCCTTTGAAAATAAAGGATTGGAAGAAGCGAATGAAATGATTCAGGATGTGGAAGGCGACATGCTTGAAATTATCTTAGACATTGCTCCGAATCAAGCGGATAAAGTAGGTGTTAAAGTGCGTCAGAGTGAAAATGGAGAAGAAGAAACGCTGGTGTATTACGATGCCACGAAAGAAACGTTTGCGATTGACCGAAATCAGTCCAGCCTGGACCCTGATGTGAGTAAAGGGGTGCAAGGTGGAGAATTGAAATTGAACGGAGACCGTTGGCAACTTCATCTCTATTTGGATCGTTCGATGGTTGAAGCCTATGCGAATGGACAGAAGAGCATCACTTCCCGAGTTTATCCTACAAGTTATGAAGCTCTTGGAATAGAGCTGTGGAGTGAGGGAGGCGATCCAGAGATTGTTTCAATGGATGTCTGGAAAATGAACAGTGCCTTTGGTGAGACCACCCCTGTTTATGAAAAAGAAACAGAAACGGTCCCGCCTCATGGTGAGCTAAAAAATCATGATTTTCAAACCGGTGACTTAACTGGCTGGAACATCGTAGAAGGGAATGCCTTCTCTGATGAGCATGTCACAGCGAAAGAGGATTGGGGCTGGGGTGGCCCGTTTGACCAGGCAGAAGACCAGATTGATCCTGAGCGTTATCACCTCTGGGGATTCCTTGATTCGAGTGGTGGAGACGCAGCCACAGGTATTTTAGAATCGCAGGCCTTTGAGCTTGGCGGCAATGGTAAGATTGACTTTCTGATTGGCGGGGGTAACAACACCGATCAGCTATCTGTCTCCCTAGTTCGGGATTCGGATGGAAAAGTATTAAAGAAAGCGACAGGAAGAAACCAGGAAACGTACCGACGAGTCAATTGGGATGCTTCTGAGTATGTGGGAGAAAACCTCTTGATTCGCATAACAGATAAGGCGGAAGGGGGCTGGGGTCATTTGAATGTTGATGATGTTAACGTACCAGTGGCTTTAAGCGAAGAAGAGAAACTCCTTCGGCAGCTAAAGGGAATGGAACTGCAAACAGGAAAAGATCTTGATGAGAAAATTGAACTTTATCACGAAGCGGAAGAGGAAATAGAGGAGAAAGAAAAGGCATTCACTTCAATCAAGAACGAATTGATCGGCTTCCTTGAGAAGAAACTAGAATTGAACAAGAAAAAATATACGCTCAGTTCGATCCAGCTCCATTTCTTTGTACAGTATGCGATTGAAGAAACAGGAGCCAATCAACCTTCTGATGCCGGAAAAGTCCAGGATTATGTGATGAAGAGAGTAAACAAACATGCCACAGGGAAAGAAGTTCGCGGTGTCACTGAAAAATACTTGAAATAATCGGAAAGGTTCTGTTCCAAATCGGAGCAGAACCTTTTTTTGAGCAAACAGCCATATCTTCTTCAAGCGCTTCTTTATCAATGAACCGCTGCGCATACAACCACTTCAAGCTTGGTAACAAAGGTTATGGTACGTACGTTTCCGTAAGTACGGTTGGGAGAGGAAAGAGGTTAGTCACCTCCTCCTCTATTGCTGTGGTTCTTTCAATTCATATAAAGGAACTTCTTGATTCACATTCGGCTGATCCACCGGATGGATGCGGGCCATTTCGTTTCGCTCGATAACCTCTTCAATGTAAACCTCTCTATCCTGATGAGTCACGTTAATCATCTCAGGGGAGTTGAAGATTTCTTTTGCACGTTCTTTGTTCATAAGTAGGGTCCTCCTTTATGATGTACTAATCTTAATGTTCGCCTGAAAGGTCCAGGATATTCTTATCGTTGTAAATATTTAGTTAAGTATTTGAGTGTGAAGCATTAATAGTATTAAAGGAGGGAATTGGCCAGTAGAGGTAGTATAGAAAAAGTACCATAGGAGGAGGTCCCGATGGATAAAAAATTGCAGAAATTTATTTCCGTTTCCACGGATCAGCAGCATCTGAAAAATGTTCTAGCAAAAGTCAAAAGTAATAAAACGAAAATAAAAGAGGATGATCGAGTTTACTTTGATCGATCTAAAAACGAGGAAGCAAAAGCGGAGTATTATAAGTCCATTGATTTTTTGGATAAGAGTGACGGAACAATGGAAAAGATATTGGAACTCATCCAATCAACCCATCAGAACGAGTTAAGATATGATCCTAGTGACTATGTCTATCCCTGGGTCGATCTCCGGCCTGATGGAAAACTACAAAGCATTTATTCTGGTGAGAAAAGAGAACCGGAAGATGTTATCCAAGAGGATTATGAAGTATCGAAGAAAAGGAAAGAAAAAATGAAGAACAACGAAGGGACAGCTAAGGATCCTGTGAAAATGATGGAGGAGGTGGCAGCTGCATTTAAATACAACTGTGAACATGCCGTGCCTCAATCCTGGTTTAATGAGCAGGAACCAATGCGTGGTGACCTTCATCATCTATTTACTTGCGAACCTCTGTGTAATTCGATCAGAAGTAATTACCCTTACCATGATTTCGAAGGGTATCCGAAAGATGAGCAAGCAGATCTCAATCGCATCGAGGATCAGTGCGGGAAAGCGGAGAATGAATTGTTTGAACCGGAATATGCAAAAGGAACTGTAGCCCGTGCGATGCTTTATTTTTTACTTAGATATCCAGGTTGTATTGAAGCTTCTCATCGAAAAAAGATAGATGACGGTCTTTTACTAGAATGGCATAAACAAGAGCCGCCTGAAGTTTATGAACTCCACCGTAACCAGGCGATTTCCGAACTTCAGGGAAATCGGAATCCGTATATTGATTTTCCGATGGAGATGGCGGGTTTTGCTGAACTTGTGTAAAACGCTATATCGTCATTTGCCGATATATATCAGCAAATGACGATATATATCGGTGAAAAGGGATAGAATATCAGCGAATTGTATCTTTTTCTCCAAAGATAAATTTGATCTTAGCTCTAATTCCATTTAAAAAGTCCTCCATAGTAAGCTCTCCCTGATAAAGGTACATCAAAAATTCAAAACCGAGCGAACTATAGATGATTTCTGCCGCTTGATTAGAATCAAAGTCTTGGGAGAGCATGTCCTCATCCTTCAGGTGGTTCATAAATTCAATGAGCTCATCGACCAGCATGAAATCAAGACCTACAAATTTCTTAAAAATTTCTGGCTTCGATTGAAAGGCTTGAACGGCGATACCCATCATGTCACGGAACAGCGTTTTACTGAAATGCGTGTATCGTTCCACACGGCGATAGATATAGTGATACACCAAGTCAGAAACTTCTCGTTCATGATCACTGTCCGTAATTTTGTAATCCATCTCATCCATGTCATCTACGAATTCTTCTGAAAAAACTTCTACCAGCAATTCTGCTTTTGAATCAAAGTAATTGAAAAGTGTTCCTGTTCCAATATCTGCTCGTTTGGCCACTTCCTCTGTGATAGTCGCTTCATACCCTTTCGTGAAGAAAAGGTCACGAGCTTCATGTAAGATTCGCTCTTTGGTTAACTGTTTCTTTTCTTCTCGTCCCATTGTAAATCATCTCCCAATAAAAAATGAGTACGCTCAATTATGAGTGTACTCATTTTTATTCATTCAAGTCAAGGTCGCTCTAACATACGGTCTAAAGCTTTTTTGGCATCTAAAGCCATTTCCGGCTTTACTTTGATTAAATTTTGCGGTTGGCCATCTGCGATAGATTCCAGTGACCAGGCGAGATGAGGAAGGTCAATTCGATTCATCGTCAGGCACGGACACATTCTAGGGTTCAAGGAGATGATGTGCTGTTCAGGATGCTCTTGAATAATTCGGTTCACAAGGTTCATTTCGGTTCCGATTGCCCAGGCACTTCCGGGTGGAGCATTTTCAATTGCTTTGATGATGTAATTCGTCGAACCAGCTTCATCTGATAAGGCCACGACTTCGCGACTGCATTCAGGGTGGACAATAATTTTCATATCCGGATAATCTTCTCTAACTTGGTGGACGTTAGTGACAGTAAAGTTTTCATGGACAGAACAATGGCCTTTCCACAAAATCACTTTCACATCTTCTAATGGAACTTCATGAATTAATTCTTCTAGAATCGGATCCCAAACAGCCATTTGTTCGAGAGGAATACCTAAATCGTAAGCGGTGTTCCGCCCCAAATGCTGGTCAGGTAAGAATAGAATCCTTTCCTTCTGAGTAAATGCCCATTTAATCATACCGGCAGCATTAGAGGAGGTGACCGTTGCTCCGCCATGCTTTCCGACGAAAGCTTTAATTGCAGCTGTTGAATTCACATAGGTCAGAGGAAGAATCGTATCGTCAAACTTCTCCATCAGCTTAGTCCAAGCTTTTTCTGTTTGATTTATATTCGCCATATCAGCCATAGAGCATCCAGCCCTCATATCTGGAAGGTAGACGTGCTGATCTTCTCTAGTCAAAATGTCTGCCGTCTCCGCCATGAAGTGTACGCCAAGAAACACGATCGCTTCTGCTTCATGCTGGCTTGCAGAAAGCTGGGCAAGCTTTAGGGAGTCGCCGCGCACGTCAGCAAACTGAATGACTTCTTCTTTCTGATAATGATGGCCAGGTAGAAAAAGGCGGGAACCCATATGATGCTTCACATGCTGCACTCGTTGTTCCAGTTCCTCTACCCCCATTTCTTTGTAGGGATCAGGAAGGGTGGGAGTCGATTGTTCCATTATTTCAAATAGATTCATCGTTGTTCCTCCTTTATTTTCATAGATACTTTCGCGCTAATGTCTAAAGCTTGAACGGAGTGAGTGAGGGCACCTAATGAAATGTAATCAACAGAGAGATTACCGTAAGAAGCTACATTCTCTAGTGTGATTCCTCCAGATATTTCTGTTGTGATCGTCTCTGGGACAAGGGTGAGGAAGTGTTCAATGTATTCATGCGAGCAGTTATCAAACATAATACAATCTGCACCTGCTTTTACTGCCTCTAGAACCTGATTTTCATTCTCTGTCTCCACTTCAATCTTGACCATATGGCCGAGCTCGGCTCGCACTTTTTTTACCGCCTCCAAGATCGATCCGGCGAAAGCGATATGATTGTCTTTTATCATGACAGCATCATATAGCCCATAACGATGGTTAGCTCCACCTCCGGCTCTAACTGCATACTTTTCAAACATCCGAAGCCCGGGTGTTGTTTTCCGTGTATCACAAATCCGTGTATGTTCGCTATTCAACAGTTGAACCGCTTCGCTAGTTTTTGTAGCAATTCCGCTCATCCGTTGAATCAAATTGAGGATGACTCGCTCCCCTTTTAAAAGACTAGCCATCGGACCGCTTATAGTAGCGATGGGTACGCTGGAAGCGATAGCGGCTCCGTCTGAAATGTGGACCTGTGTCTCAATGGAGTTGTCTATCATACGAAAACCCTCATCAATGACTTGGGATCCGCAAAATATTCCATCTTGTTTACTAATAATAACCATTTCGCCTGCGGTATCATCTGGAAAAAGATAATCGCTTGTTACGTCATGGTCTCCAATATCTTCAATGAAGAATTCCTCTAACTTTCTCTTAAGTTTCAATTTGTTCATGGGTGTCCCTTCTTTCCAGAGTTCTTTGTTGCACGATTTGCTTCCTTTTCCATAACTCTATTTCCTCGGGGTAGTCACTTCGGAAATGACCACCGCGGCTTTCTTCTCGCTCTAGTGCAGAACACGTAATTAAATGAGAGGTTTGAAGCATCAACAAAATGTTTGCTTGTTCGATAGTGAGCAAGCTCAAATCAAATTTAGGAATTTCATCAATAGGAAAAGATTCCAGCCAATTTTTATGCTGTAGCAAGTCGATCTCTGATCTGACTATTCCTACACAGTCCATCATTCGTCTTTGAATTTCTTCTCTTGCAGGCAGTGGAAGTGAAGAAGGACTATGATCATAGACTCGTTCTACTGGTTTTTGAATATGGGTGAGATGATTGTGGTTAATATAATGGGCAAGTCTTTTTCCGTAAACCAAGGCTTCGAGCAGAGAATTACTCGCTAAGCGGTTGGCACCGTGGACACCAGAACAGGCAGCTTCACCGATTGCGTAGAGGCCGCTTACCGTTGTTCTCCCCAATTGATCAATGCTGACCCCTCCCATGGAAAAGTGACATCCAGGGGCAACTGGAATGAATCCTTTCTCAATAGAAATGTCATTACGCTCGCACATAGACGTTATCGTTGGAAATCGTTTTGGGAAATTTGGAATAGAACGAATATCTAGGTAAACGTGCCCGCCTTTATGTAAATGAGCGTATATCGTTTGAGCAACTACATGCCGTGGTGCTAAATCTTTTAGAGGGTGGATATTCTGCATCAGCCGGTTTCCTTTTTCATCAGTAAGCTCAGCACCTTCGCCTCTGACTGCTTCTGAAACGAGTCCTTTTGTTTCTCCATTCTTGAAAAGCAAGGTTGGGTGAAATTGAATGAACTCCATATCAGAAAGCTCAGCTCCAGCTAAATACGCCAGCGCCATCCCATCCCCTGTGACTGTTTCTGCGTTCGAGGTGTACGTGTACAATTGACCGCACCCTCCCGTTCCGAGCACAACATGGGGAGCTGTATATAAGTGATGACTTCCATCCGGACTTTTACTTCTAACTCCGCAGCATTCCCCTGCGGCATCCTTCACAAGTTCAAAAACGAACTGATTTTCATAGATTGAGATATTGGAGGAAAGTTTTGAAATCAATCCTTCAACTATTCGTCTTCCTGTCTGATCGCCTCCCCCATGAACGATTCGGTTATAGCTATGAGCCCCTTCTTTTCCAAGTGCCAGTGATCCACTCGCATCATAATCAAAAACACACCCGTCCTGGATAAGATTATGGACAATCTCTGGAGCTTCACTGGTCATTTGAAGTGTTTTGGAGGAGTCGTTCATGTATCTTCCAGCTTCCATCGTATCTAAGTAGTGGGCACAAGGATGGTCCTCCTCATGCAGAGCGGCAGCAATGCCACCTTGAGCATAGGTTGAGTTGCTTTGGCGCAGCTTTGACTTTGTGAGAACAATCACATTTAAATCCTTGCGTAAGTGTCTCGCTAATTGCAGGGATGCGATGCCGCTTCCTACAATAATGACGTCCGCTTTGTTCATTCCATTCCTCCTGTAAATTTACACATGTATTGACACCTATATTTACACACAATTAAACTTATGACAAGTGTTTTATATAAAAAAGGGAGAGGAAAAGTGAAATGACGACTTATTTCGACTATGCCGCTACTTGTCCAATTCAGGAAGAAGCGCTTGAAGCCTATATAAGGGGTTCTAGAGAATTTTACGGAAATACAAGCAGTTTACATGATGCGGGGACAAAAGCGAGTGCGCTCTTAGAGCATTGCCGAAAAACATTTTCAACACTGATTAATGCTGAAGCGGAAGGGATTTATTTTACGAGCGGAGGAACGGAGAGCAATATAATTGGGCTTCAGGCATTATTAGACGCTCATCCTGGAAACCACATTATTGCATCAGATGCTGAACACTCATCCATACAGAATCTACTTACAAAATTTGAGCAGGAAGGATATGAGGTAAGTAGGGTACCTTTAACTTCAGCTGGGTTTGTCGATGTAAATCAACTGGAGGAGTTGATGAGTAAAGATACGGCGATCGTTACAATTCAGCATGTTAACGCAGATATTGGTACCATTCAGCCGATTCAACGAATCCATTCTCTTTGTAAAAAATGGGGAAGTCTATTTCATAGTGACTGCGTTCAGTCTTTTGGAAAAATCGACCTCACAGCCATCACGCCTTACTTAGACAGTCTGTCCATTTCCAGTCATAAAGTGTATGGTCCAAAAGGAGTAGGAGCCGTCTATATCCGACCAAGTTTGTCATTCATGCCTCTATTGCCGAATACCACTCATGAATCTGGAGTGAGAGCAGGAACTCTCAATACCCCTGGTGTCGCTGGTTTTACTGTGGCAGCTGAGCACTGTGTCCATACACTTGAAGAACATCAAACGATTATCCAAAAGCATAAGGAATATTTTCTGGAATTAATGGGGGAGGTCTCCTCAGAACTGACGATTTTCGGAGAGTTGAACGAAGTTCCTATACTTGGATTAGGCATTGATGGAACAGACGGCCAGTGGACAATGCTTGAGGCAAATCGTAAAGGATATGCTTTTTCTACAGGCAGTGCCTGTCAGGCAAGAAGTGATGGACCACCCAAAACTCTTTTGTCCATGGGGGTTTCTGAACAAGAAGCCAAAACATTTATCCGCTTGTCTTTCAGTCATCTTCACTCGAAAGAGGACATAGAGGGTCTGGCCATGTGTTTAAAGAAAGTTATAGCAGATCGAAAATCAAAAGTATAATGAGCAGGTACACTTTAAGCGAACTCTTTGTATATCATCCAGTTCATACGTCTTCACTCTGAAATTTAAAAGGGACAGATCTTTGAGTAGCAAGTGCATAGCGAAACGGATGGTGCCAAATTCAGAAGCAGGAAGATAAATTTGGTGGTAGGTAGAAATGATAAACTCTACATTCACTCACTTTCTCATAGTTTGTCCCGTTTCCTCATAGACATAAGGGGAGAGAGGAGAGATAGGATGGGGTTGTTTCGTGAATTCCGCGAGTTCACTGTCAGGGGGAGCGCGGTCGATATGGGAGTCGGGATGGTGTTAGGCGCGGCTTTTAGTGGATTCATCGATTCGCTCGTCACAGACATCCTTCTTCCGCCAATCGGACTATTGTATTCGAAAATGAATTTTGAGAGTTTGTTTATAAGTCTGACAGGAGATTTTTATCCTTCTTTATCTGCAGCAAAGGAAGCAGGGGCTGCAACCATTAATTATGGGTTGTTTATTACAGCCACTGTGAGGTTTTTGATCATTCTATTTGCTGTTTTTTTAGTGGTGAGACAGATCAACCGTTGGAAAAAACCCCACCAGCATCCGTTGCATTCGATGACAAAAAAAGAATGCCCTTATTGTTGCATGCCAATTCCAACTCAGGCAGTTATTTGTCCAAACTGCGCTTCTTCTCTTGCGAAAAAAGAGGATCGGTGGAAGTCTTCCAAACCGAAGTGGAGAGTAAAATAAATACGTTTCTATGAATGAAAAGAAGGTGAACCTGTTCATTAGGTCCACCTTCTTGCTTTATTTTTCTTCAGTTTCTGTTTCCGTACCTTCTTCAGAACCGGATTCAGAACCAGAATCGCCTTCCATATCACCGGATTCCTGTTCTTCTTGTTGCTCTTGTTCTTCCGTATCGCCTTCTTCTTCTCCACCACAAGCAGCTAAAGTAAGTACTGAAACGAGTCCAATGGCAAGCATCCATTTTTTCAACATTCGTGCATATCCCCTTTCAAAAATAGAGTACATCTTATTTTTACCTTATTTTTGTAAAAGGAGAATGAACAAGATATAAACTATTGGTAAATATTCAAAATATTCACGATTTGATCCAGGCATTTTTATCGTAGCCTCGCTTTTCCCAGTACCCGATATGCTCATGGTCGATCAATTCAATGCGGTTTAGCCACTTTACTGACTTATAGGCGTACATTTTAGGAACGATCAACCGGACTGGACCACCGTTACGATTCTCGATGAGCTCACCGTCAATCAGCATCGCGACCATAATGTCATCACCCATTGCCTGTTCAATTGTTAAGGTGTCGGTGTACACACCGTCCTGGGAGTAAAATTTCACATATTTGGCTTCCTTTTTGATGGTGGCCCGTTCCAGCAAATCTTTCAGTTTAATTCCTTCCCACGTAACATCATAGACGCTCCAGCCTGTCACACAGTGGAAATTCGATACTTGCACATCACGATTCAGCTCGACAAATTGCTTCCAATTCCATGATTGAGGTTGGTCTACGAGTCCGTCGATTTTGAAGGAAAAATTTTGATCGTTGATTTCCGGCATCGTTGTTACCGTGTAATAACGAAAGTTTCCTCTTCGCCCTCCGCCAATCGGAGGCTTCGACTTGGTGGATGGTGAAGGTAAAGGGGAAAACGCTTCTGTTAGCGGTAACGGTGACGAGGACGGAGGGGGGGAAGGTGATCCTAGATAAGGTTTTACCCATTGATAGATGAACGGTGTAAATATCAATGCTATCGCGGCACCTGTCCCGCGTCGTAAAAGCGTACGCCTGCTTAATATTGGGTTCCCGTCCTCGATGACCATCCTTTTCTCCTTTAGTTTTTCTAATCGTTGCTTTTCCAATTTTTTAAACCACAAGCTTCTCGTAATGCTGTGATAAATAAGGTAAGGCACGCCAATCCATGTCATGAGATCGTGGACAACTAAAGCAAAAGAACTGAACCAGGGGGCGAAGCTGCGGTGATAAGTTAAGACAAGCCCTGACAGAATCAATGATACAAGAATAATTAAGACGACGTAGAGGTTCTGTCTGTTGGCTTTTCTTTTTCGAAGTGTTTGTAAGTGACGAATCATTTTTGGCCCATAGAAAACTAACGGTAGAATACTGACAAAACCTGCCCAAATATGAACGTCTTTCACCCAGATTCTTACTTGTGGAACCCACTGCCTGAAATCAGAGGAGACGAGGATGAGGCCGGTAAAAGCGAGAAAAGTGAAGAGGATGGCGTTCCAGTGGTGAACCTGTTTTAACTGTTGTCCAAATTTCTTCTGCAGTTGATAGAACACGCTTGTATCCACGTTTTACACTCCTTCAAGTGGCAATAGAATTTGAAAAGTGGCCCCTTTTCCTGGCTCGCTGTTCACATTGATCTTGCCTTTATGGGCCTCGACGATATGTTTAGCTATAGCAAGTCCTAGTCCCGTACCTGCGTACTTTTGGTTTCGAGACGCTTCGATACGATACGTACGCTCAAAAATAAGTTCATGATGCTCTTTACTAATTCCTTCTCCTTGATCAGAAACTGCCAGTAGGAGAGTTGAATCATTTTGCTGGATGAGAATATCGATATTGGTATCTGGGTTAGAGTGACGCATGGCATTATCAAGGAGGTTAATCATAACCCGTTTCATTTTTTCTTTGTCAAAAAGTGCTTTTTGCACACGGTCAGGCAAATCTATAATCACCTGTCTACCTTGTTCTTCAAGGGAAAAGCGTTTATGCTCCATTACCTCAAGTAGCCACTGGTCAAGGGAGACCCATTCTTTATGGAGTTCCATTTTTCCAGAATCATAGACGGAGAGTTCGAAAAGCTGCTGGATCATTTGGTCAAGTCGCTCGACTTCGAGAGAAATCGTATGCATATACTGAGCCTTGGACTTTGGATCATCCACGATGCCATCTTGGATTGCTTGAATAAATGCCCTAATGGAAGACATTGGAGTTCGGAGGTCATGAGAGATATTGGCAACGAGTTCACGCCTGGACTTTTCCGCCTTTTGAATCTGTTGGAAAGATTGTCGTAATCGGTGGTTCATGTCATTGAATTGACGGGTGAGAAAGCGGATTTCTTTCGGTCCTTCTTCAGGAATCGGTGAACCGAAATCTTGGCTTGAAATGTGTTGAGCCTCATCCGTTAATCGCTGGATGGATCTCTCTACTGGGGAAGTTAATAAGTAATAAACCAAGAAAGAAAGGACGGCAGAGAATAAGGTAAGAACGGAAAGCCACACAATCATTTTGACAGATAGAAGCATAGAGAAATAACTGATGATTAAAAAAGTACTCATAAGGAGAATACTGCTTCCATTGGCAAGTAAAAAAATCGTTTTAATCTTCATCGTGATTCCCCCGGATCGAACTTATATCCGATTCCCCACACCGTATGGAGCAGAGTAGGGTGTGAAGGATCTTTTTCTATCTTTTCCCTCAACCGGCGAAGATGAACCGTAACAGTTGTCGTGTCGCCCTCATAGACCGTATCCCAAATCTGATGGAGCAGTTGGCTTCTTGAAAACACTTGTTTCGGATGCGTTACTAAAAGGTACAGCAAATCGAATTCTTTCACGGTCAAGTTTACAGCTATTCCATGAGCAGTCACTTCTCTCGTGATTGTATTTAAAGTGATTCCTCCTGTTTCAATCGTTTCATTCGTATGTTGAGTAGAAGGCCTGGACGAATCGATCAACCGGAAGATTGATTTGACTCGCAGCACGAGCTCCTGAGGATTGAAGGGTTTACTCATATAGTCATTTGCCCCAATTGTAAGGCCGAATAATCGGTCATAATCCTCTGATTTGGCCGTTAGCATAAGAATCGGGGTTTCATCATTTGTGCGGACTGTCTCACAAACCCTCCACCCATCAACTTTAGGCATCATCAAGTCAAGGATGATGAGATCAGGCTGATGCTTTTTCCATAGGTCCAGGGCTTTCTGACCGTCATCAGCCGTGTGAATTTGGTAGCCTTCTCGTTCTAAATAACGCTTGCAAACATCCACAATGGAAGCCTCGTCATCCGCGATCAAAACAGACTTCTGGTTCATGTCCAATCCCCCTATCTTTTCTTTCTATCATAGCATGAACCGTAGGAGGGGGAAGGCTATTACTGTTCTTCCATAGAATCTTCTTCCATGTTCTCGTCGCTTTCCTTTTCCCCTTCCATATCGCTACCTTCGCTGTCCATGTCACCTTCGTCCATATTTGAGTCATCATCGCTCATATCTTCTTCCATGTCACCCTCCATCTCTGAGTTCTCGTCATTCATTTCTCCAGAGTCACTGTTCATCTCATCGTTTTCCACCTCTTCCTGCTGTTCTTCATCCATTTGTTCTTCTTCCCCACTTCCAGATCCGCAAGCAACTAAAGTCAAGGTAGAGGCGACTCCGATAATCAATAACCATTTTTTCATCGTACGTTTCATCTCCTTTCGGTTTGAACTAAGTGTATCGAACAGGACTTACAGATCACTTAAGTAAATCTTACAAAAGTATTAAAAGTGTTCGATTCTTTTATGAAAAGGAATGAAACAATTGACAGACCGAAAACGTAAAAAAGGGAAGAGGTGTTTTCATGAAAAAGTTTATCGTGTTCTTGCTCAGCTTCATTGTCTTATGGGGGGGAGGTGAATGGCTGATTGGACTCATTCTTACTTTGATGTATCAACCTAAATTCGATTCAGTAGCTGTATCTTCACCATCTGATGCCGGTATCTTCTCGGCCTTCCCTGAACTCATAGCTGCATCCGTGGCCTATTTTCTTGTTGTAAATAAACGCGTGAAAGGAAGGGGCGGTGAAAAATGAAGCGGAAACGAGAAAATCAATACTTAAAACAGGTCTTTTTACGCTCAGATAAAATTAGCAGCTTCAAGCGTTCCGTTTACTCTGCCAGTATTAAAACAATTCAGTGAGTTAGATTTTCACCCAAATGTCATCTGTGTGATAGGTGAAAACGGTATGGGCAAGTCCACTTTACTAGAGGCGATAGCTGTTGGATTAGGGTTTAATTCCGAGGGTGGGATGAAGAATTTTAATTTTTCCAGTTACGATTCTCATTCAGACTTGGATCAATATTTACGTCTAGTCAGAGGACCCTACAAACCTAAGGATCATTTCTTTTTCAGGGCTGAGACTTTTTACAATGTTGCGACCAAGATAGAAGAGATGGCTTTAGGAGGAGCAAAGGTTGTCGACGCCTTTGGTGGAAAATCTCTACATGAGCAATCCCATGGCGAATCTTTTTTTGCAGCTTTCAATGAGAGGTTCAGAGGCGATGGTCTCTATATCTTGGATGAACCAGAAGCGGCTCTTTCCCCGTTAAGGCAGATGGCAGTGCTTGCCCGGATTCATGAGTTAGTCAAATAAGGATCACAGTTCGTTATTTCTACACACTCTCCATTACTGATGGCTTATAAGGATTCTAAAATCATCCAGTTGCAAGAAGATGGGATGAAAGAAGTCCTGTTAGAACAAACGGATCATTATAAGGTAATGAAGCAGTTCTTCGATGATAAAGACCGCCTACTTCATCATTTGTTTAAAGCTTAGGAGAATGAGGGCTTTTTTCACAAATAAAGTGACTAGGAACTCTCGTATTCTCCTATAATGTGAGGTTTTCTATGGTGTTGATGGAGGCTGTTTTCTATCCATCAACAAACTCCTTCAACGTAAAGAGTTGTTTTTCAATTATTCTTGCTCGTCCCTAAATACAATAGAATTCCTAAGTAAAAAAGCGCCCTGTTAAAGGACGCTTTAGAAATTAGCAGTATTGGTTGTAAGCAGTAGTCAAGTTATCAACAATTTCTTCAACCTCGTGATCTTCAATCTCTTCGCGCGGGATGAAGTGAAGGATCTGGCCATCCTTTAACAGAGCCATAGAAGGGGAAGATGGTTCATAGCCTTCCAAATAGTCTCGCATACGAGCAGTGGCTTCACGATCTTGCCCGGCAAAAACAGTAACAAGGTGTTCAGGTTTCTTTTCATTGTTTAAGGATTCTCTAGCAGATGGACGGGCAAGTCCTGCTGCACAGCCGCAGACAGAATTGATAACGACAAGAGAAGTGCCTTTTGCAGAGGTGATGAATTCATCAACTTCTTCCGGTGTTGTTAATTCGGAGAAACCGGCATTGGTTAATTCATCACGCATTGGTTGAGAGATTTCTTTCATATATGCTTCATATGGATTCATAGTAATCCTCCTATTGTTGTTTGTTTTTAGTGGCTTGAGTCATTTGGTGCCACACAGAGCCTTTGGCTTCTTCGCCGCCTTCAATCCGTTCAATGGCCATGTTGATTTGTAAACGGACTTCGAACTCCGGATCTTTTGCTGCTTCTTTTAGAGCAGGAAGAGCGGTTTCATCACCAAGTTCATATAAGAACATCGCAGCACGCCAGCGAACAAGCTTATTGGAATCCAATAAGGATTCAATCATTTTTGGCATGGCCTCTTTAAAGCCTAAGTCAGAGATGCAGTCACCAGCTGTGCGGCGAACCGTAACTGTCTTATCATTTAAAGCTTTGTATAGATAAGGGAGTGTCTCCAATTCTTCAATCATTCCTAAGTACGCAGTGGCGAGTCTGCGAATCGACGCTTTCTCATCATCTAACGCCTTGTCCAAAATACGATAATCATCAGCAGTAGGATTCATTCGGTCCAAAGCAGCATACCGAACTTT
Organism: Halobacillus mangrovi; assembly: GCF_002097535.1. GTDB lineage: Bacteria > Bacillota > Bacilli > Bacillales > Halobacillaceae > Halobacillus > Halobacillus mangrovi_A. Next base: position 4,009,203 of record NZ_CP020772.1, on the reverse strand, counting down.
CCAGTCGTCATGATCCAACGTTTCTAACGTAACCTTCGACTCGCTGCGAGCAGGTTCGGGAGCATCCGATTCCTCATCAAACGCTTGTTTAACAAGGGATTCAAGTCGTTCTTCGTCGTAACTTGCGGAGATTTCTTCTTTGACTTGTTCGCCGATTTCATCCGAGTCACCATAACGAGGACTTTGCTCCACCCACTGGCGTTCCATGATCATATTCGGAGAAGCTGGGGCAGCTTTCATGGCTGCATTCATGAACCGTTCGGGTAGACCGACACGTTTTTCTTCATCCCCGTCTTCAAGCTTTACCTGCATGGGAATGCCACGGAACATTTGTACGTGAACTTTTACTTCGCCAAATGAATCATCGGCTTGAGGCTGGTCCCCATCAGTTGTCGATTCCTCTTCATTTAAAGTAGAGCCGAATACGGAACGGACTTCAGGAAGAATCGTTTCCCATGAGACTCTCGCATTACGTTCAAGCGCAATGAAGTCGAGCACATGATATAGACCTTTTACACCCTCAATTTCAAAGAGTTGCTTAACAAAATCAGGGGCACCACTCGTGTCATCCCCCTGTTTATAGTTATGAGTTTCACCATCAGGCAGCTGCTCATTTAAGTTGATTTTCATTGAGTTAGGGCTAGGCGTTGGTTCTATCGATACAATTTTCATTCGTCATTCCCCCTAATCACTTGTATAGGATTTATTTTATCAAAGAATCCAGGTCTCATCCATGAATAGGATAAGAGAGAGTATTGTATTGGAAATAAAAGGTTGAAACTATTTCGTTAATTGTGTAATATTACACTAAAATAGCGTAGGGGAGGGGAAAGGGTGTCTCATTTATCAGAGGAAAAGAAACAGGAAATTCTTAAAGACAAGCTGATTCAGTTGTGGAGTAACGGCTACCTGTCAGAAGAAGAGTACATGAAAGTAGTAGAGGCTAATCGTTCCTTTATAGAAGATCGTGATCATAAAAAACGGAATGTAGAAGAAGGGAAAAAGGACGAAGTTATCCAAGTAGCAGCTGAACCTTTACAAACAAAGTCCAAAGAACCAGCCAAAACCCCGAAGAAGAAAGTAAAGACAGCAGAGCAGATTCGCGAACGAAATATTACATGGTCACTCATTATAGGTGTTTCGCTCTTGCTTATTACAGGGCTAATTGTTGCAACAAGCCAGTGGGATCAAATGGGGGCAGGACTAAAAGTGTTCTCTATTTCGTTTGTTTCCCTGTTTTTCCTGGGATTGAGCTACATCACAGGGCGATTTCTCAAAATCACCCAGACCGCATTTGCATTTCTAACTTTAGGAAGTCTGCTCATTCCCATCGTAATCCTTGCGATCGGTTATTTTGATCTGTTTGGCAGTTACTTATCGTTGTTTGGGGAAGGGAAGTATCTTCTTGGCTTACTTGGGACATTGATTCCGCTCCCGTTATACATTCGGAATGCATACGCTCATTCCTCCAGGTTGTATGTATGGATATCCCTGGTGTTCTTATCCCTGGCGGTAGGCTTTGCTCTAGGTGCGCTTCCGTTGAATGTTGATGCTTTTTATTTGATGCTGATGATCTACAATGCAAGTTTGCTTCTCGTTTACGTCCGTTTCAAAGATTCGAAGAGATGGCAGTTGTTTTTGAAGGAAGTTCCTTTATATGCTCAGTTGAATCTTGTCCTTTCAACTGTTTTATTGTTGTTTTTCTTTGAAAGTGGAGTTTTTTACAGCTTCAACCTACTGTTAACGGCAAGTATTTATATGGCGATGGTATTTGTCTACAAAACCAAAGAGTACCAATTTGTCTTCTCAGTCATGGTCGTTTATGCCGTGTATCAGCTTGTTGAACACTCACCTTTACAGTCGGTCGATGTTACGGTCTATGCTGTTGTCGGTTTGATTTACTTAGGTTTTGCCAATGTATTTAAGAACCATAGATTTATAGAAAAAGTGTTTCGTTATACGAGTGGTGTTGTTTCATTCTTTGCTTTCATCTATATCAGTTACGAAAGCATTGCTTTAAGAGGGGAAGAAGGATCATGGTTTCTTTTGGCTGCTTATGGGATCATTACGGCCAATTACCTGATTCTTTCCAACCTTACAAAGCATCCTGTTTTCGCTTATATGTCGCCGGTCTTTTTCTTCGTCACGCTATGGCAGTTGTGGGAGTTAACCAAATCAGGACCGCTTTTCTTGTTCATGTTCATAGGCGCTTCTGTTTTGTTGGTTTATGTAGGCTTATTGACAAAGCAGCGCTCTCTGAAATCCGTCCAGGATAGCTCCTTTTATGTATCCGTTTTTGTCTTGATCGCATGTATCGCTTACAGCTTGAATGAGTTGTTTTACGGATATAGTTCACTCATGTTTTTAATCATTGCTATCCTTGCTTATCTTGTTAAAAGAAAAACAGTTAGTAAGGATATTAAAGAAACAACCTATTGGATTCAACCAGTGACGCTATGCTTGTCTGCAGTTCTTTTCTATAATCCGCTGGTTAATCTGTATCCTTCATATGAGGAAGGTTTAGCCCTTCCTTTTCACTTAGCAGTAGCGGGGATTTCACTTTTAGCTATTCATTACGGTTGGGTGAGATTCAAAGAGAAAGGATTAGCGAAATCTACATTTTACGTAGGGCAGGGCACCTATATACTGGCTATGATCTTACTATTAAATAACGCACAAATTGACCCAGTTGTTATCAGGCCATTGCTTCTGTTTGTTGGTATTGGCATGATGGGGGGGCTTGTGCAGTATTCAAAAGAGCGATTACTGTGGGTGCTCGTCTCAATTGTGACCCTTTCCTTCTACACATCCTTACTAGACACTTTTGCATTTGAGACGTTTTCTTCTTTCGTTATTTATATGAGTTTTGCACCTGTCCTTTTAATTTTGATTGGGGAGATTGGTGAAAAGAATAGACTTGAGCTCCGTCCATACTTCTATGGAACAGCGCATATTCTTCTTCCATTGATTATAGCTGCTATTATGCTGGATCAAATAAATGTGCCGACGATCCATCCCTTGGTTTTATGTGTACCGCTCAGCCTTTATGGGTTCAGTACGTTTTTAGCGAAAAGGGAATGGGAGATCAAACTCATGCTGTACGGATTTTTGACGGTCTTGTTTTTCCTTATTTCCACGCTCCCAAGTTATTATCGATGGTGGACTACGGTACCAAATGAGTATGCCTTCTACCTAACCAGTATAGTGATTACGGGAATATGGGGTGCAGCACCTTATGTGTGGAAGCGAAGAATGGAATGGTATGCGATTCCGTTTTCCATACTCGGGCTGTTTTTGCTTATCACTAGATTTGAAGATATCCCCACAATTGAGTTGTTACCGATCCTCAGTTACGTTTGTCTCATCCAATTCTTTTTACACCGTCGAGAATGGTCACTCGTTCGATTTATCCCGTTATTGATGATGATTGATCTCTTGGAGAAGGTGAGTAACGGCTGGGAGCACGAGTTACTCATCATTGCCCTGGTTGGTTGTATAGTCACTCTTCTTGCAGCCGGCCGCTTCTTCCATAGATTACTAATTGGATCTGGTGTTAAAGTGGATGCCTACTCATGGACAGCGCTTGTGTATTTGTTCTATTTGAATACAGTAACGGCTATGGACGAAAATGTCTGGATCAGAATTATTCCGGTCCTATTAGCTGGGCTATGGTTCTTTTTAAACGCATCTAAGTGGCCACAGCCTTTAGGAAACAAGATTTTCTACACAGCTGGGGTGATCAGTCTTTACACTTCCTATAGTTTGGTTTTGCTTGATTATCGTGAATGGATTCCTGATTTAATCGAAGCTGAGCTTCAAGTCTTGCCAGTCCTAGTCATTCTTTCTTTTCTGAGAGGACGAAAGTGGAAAGAGTATCCTTATATGATGAATCACATTCAGTTTGGGGTCGTTCTGCTTGTCGCTGCTTACCTCGTGATTGACGCGATTCAAAGCCATACAATTTGGGATGCTTGGATGATTGGCGGTTTATCGTTGATCTCAATGATTTTAGGAATGCAGTTCCGTATCAAATCCTACTTTTTTGTTGGGATGGGTGTTCTAATCTTCAATGTCATCTATCAGACAAGACCTTATTGGGGGAACGTCCCGTGGTGGGTTTACTTGCTGTTAGCCGGACTGCTTCTTATTGGAATCGCCAGTTACAATGAATGGCAGAAGCAGCGTTCTGTTTCTGAGAAGCCTGTGGAACGAAAATTGAAACGACTTTGGTTATCTTTAAAAAAATGGAATTAAATGAAGTTCGTTGTGTAGGAGTCTGTGAGGAAGACAGCCTCCTGCTTTTTTTGCAGATTTTATCAAAATAGTGAAACGAGATTGGTATTCAGACGTAGAATAAGTGGATTGGAAGGAGGAAGATCTTTTGAATGAAGCAGTCATGCAGTTGAAAAATTTGACAAAAACAATTGGAAATAAACCGATTATTAAAGGTTTGAACTTTGAAATATACAGCGGAGAAGTCTTCGGGTTTCTTGGGCCGAATGGAGCTGGGAAGACGACAACAATCCGCATGATGGTCGGGCTGATGGATATGACAGAAGGCGACGTCATTATAAAGGGGCATAGTGTCAAAAAGGAATACAAGCGAGCGATCCGACATGTTGGGGGGATTGTTGAGAACCCGGAAATGTATCCTTTCATGAGCGGCTGGAAAAATTTGCGTCATTACGCGCGAATGATTCCTGGGATAACGGATGAACGAATTACAGAAGTTGTCCAGCTGGTTGGGTTGGAGAAACGGATGAAAGATAAGGTCGGTAAATATTCATTAGGGATGAGGCAGCGCCTTGGTATTGCCCAGGCATTATTGCACAATCCATCTATCTTGATCTTGGACGAGCCAACTAATGGGTTGGATCCTTCAGGGATCAGAGAGATCCGTTCGTACATTAGGCGGTTAGCTGCAGAAGAGGGGGTCGCCGTCATTGTTTCCAGTCATATTTTATCAGAGATGGAAATGATGTGTGATCGCATCGGCATTATAAAAAGTGGAGAGCTTATTTCTATCCAGCCTGTAAAAGAAGCACTAAAGCAGTCAGAAAAGAAAGAAGTCTCCCTTGAAGCCGCTCCACTTGATAAAGCTAAAGGTGTACTGGCTGACTTCCTTGAGGGAACTGTAGAAGTCGAACAAGATGTATTAAATTTTACAATTCAACGAGATCAAATTCCTCAACTCATACAAAGACTTGTGAAGGCAGAGGTTGATGTATATAGCGTCAACGTTAAACGCTCAACGCTAGAGGATAAATTCTTAGATGTGATTGGAGAGGGATCGATTGAGTAACTTCTTTCAATTAGTCAAAAACGAACAAATAAAACTTTACTCTCAAATAGCTACCTGGATTATGTTCATTATTCTAGGGGTACTGATTATTGGGTTTGGTATATTTATGAAAGTCGACGCTTCTTTTCTTGGAGGTGATGTGCCTACAGGAGAGGACTGGAAACAGGAGCTACAAGAACAGAATGAACAACTGCAAGATCCTAAGTTTGGTCAATCAGGTGAGCAGATTCAGTACCCTTCCATGATGGATATAGAAATGAATGAATACCGTATAGAAAATAACATAAAACCAACAGAATACGATGTGTGGGATTTTTTAAGGGATAACCGTACGAATGTCTCGGTTATCAGCTTGTTTACGATTATAGTAGCAGCAGGTGCCATTGCAAATGAATTTAAATGGGGAACCATTAAGCTTTTGTTGATACGCCCGATCTCCCGTACGAAAATCTTGTTCTCGAAATATGTGTCTGTGCTAGTCTTTGCATTGACTATGCTGCTCTTCTTATATGTACTATCCTTCATTGTGGGATCCATCCTTTTTGGAATTGACAGTTTGAATCAAACCTACTTGTTTAGGCAAGATGGCAATATACAGGAAACGCAGATCTTCGGACACACCGTTGCCCAATATTTACTGAGCTCTGTGAATTTGCTGATCATGGCTACTTTCGCTTTCATGATTTCAGCCGTATTCCGGAACAGCTCACTAGCTATCGGTGTTGCGATTTTCCTAATGATGGCGGGGAATTCCATCGTCTTATTCCTTCAGGATAAGGAGTGGGCGAAGTATATTCTGTTTGCCAACACGGACTTGAATCAGTTTATTGAAGGGACCCCGCTAATTTCAGACATCACGCCAGGGTTTTCAGTTACTGTCTTGATCGTGTATTATATAATATTCGTAGCCCTGTCCTGGACTTTCTTTTCAAAAAGGGACGTGGCTGGTGCTTAATTTAAAGGAGGAATCCAAATGAAACGTACAGCTGAAATTATTTTTACAGTCATTGGCATACTTTTGTACGCTATTCCTGTTGTGCTCGCTGGAATTTTACTCAGTGTGAAAGACAATCCGGATTTCAGAGCTGAAATCGAGAGAGGCATCAATACCGCTCCGAATGCAGATGAATTAGGTAACATTAATATGGACCAGATGATTGATTTTCTAGGAACATTCACAACCGTGATTCTTGTGGCTGCCGTACTTGCCATTGCGCTTGGTGTCCTCTCAATTGTTTTCCTTAAAGGAGATAAAAAACCGAAAGCAGCAGGTATCATTTTGATCATCACAGCGATTGTGATGACTTTTGGAACGGTTGGTCTCGGGCTATTTGCAGGAGTAGCTTACTTAATTGCTGGAATTATTGCTCTTGTACGTAAAAAGAAAAAGCCAGCAGAAGATCCGAATACATTAGAAAGTTATTGAGTAAAGAGATAGAGACATAAGCCTTCAGAGGCTTATGTCTTTTTTTGATCACAGAATCTGCTTATACCTGTTGATATCAAAGGGAGAGGTCAGCAGTTACAATGGTAAATAAGCGCTGATAAGGAATCAGCGCTAGACACGTGCTAATAAACTTGGTTATTAGTCCAATATCCGGTTCATTTCATCAACATCCGCAACTTCCCTGTTATAAACAGGACCATCTTGATTTCTATATCCACTTCCACCGCAGATTTTACAAGTATATTTCCATTCTTCGTCATCCATAAGCAATCCTTCACCACCACAGGCCAAACATATTTGGTCTCTAGGCATACTGATTCTCCTTTGAAACATTTTATTTATACTCTGCTCTAATCGGCTTGAGTTATTCGCTCTATAGATTATCTTCCGACAAATGTGGGAATAAGAGTTGCATTGGAGGGATGACAATGAATGAAAATGAAGAATATAGTCAAAATGAGGAGAATGAAAATAAAGAAACGAATATGAAGAATAATAAAATTGATCGTCCCGGTCGACAATTTTATATCCCTTCCCAAATCGTAGATGAATTCGGTGAAAAAGGACGCGATCACTTAGCTAAACCATTTAGAGCTCAGTTCTTATTAGCGCTTACCGCAGGATCATTTATGACATTTGGTGCGATCTTTTCGATATTGCTGGCATCCGGCGTGGAAACGAAAGGGATCTATCATTTGCTTTCTGGTCTGGGTTTCGCCGCAGGTTATGCGATGGTGTTCATCTCAGGATCGGTATTATTCACGGAAATCAATGTATTGCTGCCTTCGTATTTATTTAATAAGGCAGGGTTAATGAAAGCGAATATCTATAAATTCTGGGCTTCCTCTTATGTTGGAAACATCCTGGGAGCCTTTATGGTCGGTGTGCTGATTCAGCTGTCAGGGTCGTTACCCGGCACTTTTTACAATGAACTTTCCATGTTTTTAGATCATAAAATGAAATTTCTGGACTATGGAGTCAAAGGATGGTTTGAGATCTTAGTGTCAGGGATATTAGCGAACTGGCTGATTGGAATGGCGGCTTTTCTCACCACAGCAGCCCGAGATATTACGGGGAAGTTCTTAGGTACAATGCTTCCTGTTATATTGTTCGTGGCAGGTAATTTCCAGCACAGTGCCGCCAACATGGGATATTTTAGTATGGGCTTCCTCGCTTCTGATAAATATACGTGGTATGAATACATCTTCTTTAATCTTCTTCCGGCAAGTATCGGGAACTTAATCGGCGGGGGTATATTAGTTTCCCTGTTGTTCTCTTATGCCTATAAAGAAGATATTCAAACCTCCTTAGGGAAGGGATCTAGAAAATAACATCCATTATTAGACGCCTCAGGTCATCCATAATATGGAAGGGCTGAGGTGTAATTAAAAGGAGAGAGAATATGAAACAAATTATAGCTATGGGTGGCGGTGGATTTTCTATGGAACCGGATAACCCTGAATTAGATGATTACATACTGAATCAAGTGAATAAGGAGAAGCCAAAGGTTTGTTTCGTTCCGACGGCGAGTGGTGATGCAGACAGCTATATCGAACGCTTTTATGACTTTTTTAACCAAAAGCATTGCAAGCCGAATCATCTCAGCTTATTTAAACCATCGACAAGAGAGCTGAGAAATTTTGTTCTTGATCAGGATATTCTTTATGTCGGTGGTGGATCAACGAAGAATATGCTGGTTCTCTGGGAGGAATGGGGGCTCGTAGAAATCCTACAGGAAGCTTTAGAAAAAGGTGTCGTGCTAGCAGGAATCAGTGCTGGAGCTATCTGCTGGTTTGAGGAGGGTTTGACGGATTCTTACGGAGAAGATCTCGAGCCTCTTCCTTGTTTAGGTATTCTAAAAGGCAGCTGCTGTCCTCATTACGATGGCGAGGAAAAAAGGCGGCCGACCTTCCTAAAGAATATAGAAACAGGAACAATGATGCCAGGCTATGCGTTAGATGATGGTGCTGCTGTTCACTTTATTGATGGAGAATTGAAGAAAGTCGTCCGTTCTCGCCCCCAGGCCAAGGCTTATTATGTCCAAGTAACAAACGGAAAAGCTGAAGAAAAAGAGCTGTAGAAGTAAATGAAAATTTAACCCCTCAGGTCATCCAATATATGGATGACCTGAGGGGTAGTAAAGGGGGCAATTATTCGAATAATAGAATCTCTGGGTCTTTGTTATATGTGTGGACAAGCATGGCGTGCAATTGTCCGCGGTGGTGGTACATGTGAGCAACGATTTGAAGCAGCCATTCAAACCTTGTATAGGTGACTCCCCACCAGGAGGTTGTTTCGGTAAAAAGGTGGTCTTCTGAATAATTTTCATATTGAGATCTTAACAGGGCAAAATGATCAAACATTCTATTTAATATCTCGGCCTTAGTTTTTGGTTGAAATGAATGGTGAAAATCTTTCATTTGAACTTCGGATGCTTCTTCTAGTACACGGCCATCTGCAGCAGGAATGATAGCGATATGCTCAAGCAGTTCACCGATTGAATATTTTCCTTTCGTTGGGCGATAATGAAGATCTTCTTCCTCCAGCTGGCCGACGATTTCAGATATAGATGCAATGACGACTTCTAATTGATGGAAAGCGCTTTGGCAATACATATTCATGGGTATCCCTCATTTTAAAAAGTGTATGGCTACACTATTTCTCCGGAAGTCCCTAAAAATCCTTGTGTGAAGCAAAAAGTGGACGAGAAAAAACAGCTGGCTTCAAATGGTCGCAGCTGTTTACAAAGCATTCATTAATCTTTTCATATATACCTCGGGTAGCTGAGCAAAAAATAGGTCTCGATGATCGTTGATAAATCTGTCTTTCGCACGTTTTAGAGCACGCAGGTCTTTTTTAGCTAAACCCAGGTAACTTTCCTGAAAAGGTGTGAGCTCTTTTAACGAGTTCAGAATCCGAATGGCTGTCTCCGTGTTTCCATTTGCGATAGCTAAATGGGCTTTTTCAACTGGATCGTCAGTTGTTATGTTTTCTGTTCTGCAATGAAAAGATGCAATAAAAGGGATTGTCTGATTGTTTATCATACGGATGGATTCTTCGAAATTATTCTTTTTCGCAATCTCTAAAGTGGCTCTTGCATAATATATGGACGAATCATAATCGTCGAACACATGGCAAAGGGCTAGGTTGTGATGCATAGTCAGCTGTTTTCGAGGGGCTAATCCTGCGTTGATGTATTTGTAAGCAAATTTTTTTGCGAGAATGACATGGTTGTTTTTCCAGTAATGATGAAACGTCATCTCGTCAAAACGTAGTCTCATATAGTAATGGAACAAAGGCTCCTTCAGTGAGAGCATGGCATCTTGGATATCCTCCGTGTAATTGTCCATCCCAGCATAGTTTTTAATATCGTAATGAGCATACGCAAGTAAAAAGAGGTGAAGGCAGTGGAGGGATGGATGATCAAAACTAAGGGTCTTTAATTCTTCTAAATCGTGCTCCTTTAAAGGAGTCTTTTTACGTTCAAGAATGATCTGGTAGAGATCAGTTATTTCTTGGTAATAAGAATTAGAATCAAGAAGGTCGGCTAAACCTTCGAAGTAATCGTTCATGTAGAGAAACTCAGCAGCAGCTATCTGGTCTTCGAAAGCAGTAAATTGAGCTGATAGTATATAACCTTTTGTTTCTTCCCTGGCCTTAGCCGAGTGGTTGAACTTTAAGTGATGGTGATAGAAATCATAAATAGGAGAAACATGATTCAAGTGAAGACGATGAATGTCATTTGGCTCGATGATATGATGGCTTCCCATAGACGATACCCCCAACCCTTAAACTAGTTCTATTATAGTATTTTTTTGGAGAGAAACAAAGTTTTTTGAATCATACTAAAATTCGAAGGAATTATTTTACCAAAAATTTATTGACTCTAACGTTACGTTATAGATTAGTTTAAGAAGTGAGGTGATCACCATGTATAAAGTAAGGGAGGTTGCAGATCTTGCTGGTATTAGTGTGCGCACACTACACCATTACGATCATATCGGTCTTCTGAATCCTGTCCGGACAGGGGAAAACGGATATCGTCTATACGGGGAAGAAGAGCTAGCACGCTTACAGCAAATCCTGTTTTTTCGAGAGATGGACTTTACCCTGGATAAAATAAAACAGATTTTAGATAATCCTGATTTTGATCAAGAGCAAGCGCTGAACACCCATAGGAAAATACTAATGGAAAAAAGAAACCGGTTGGATCGCATCATTGACTCTGTTGAACAAACGCTTCAAGCGCTGGAAGGAGGAAGGAAAATGTCTAATAAGGATCGATTTGAACCTTTTGATAAAAGTGAAATGGAAGCCCACCAGAAGAAATATGAAAAAGAAGTGAAAGAGCGATGGGGAGGTTCAGATGCCTATAAAGAATCTAAAAAGAAGGCAGCCTCTTATACCGAAGAAGACTGGAAGAGGATTCAGGAAGAAGGTTATGAGATTGACAGACAAATTATCGCACGCATGAATCAAGGTCCTGAAGATCAAGAGGTGCAGCGATTAATTGGTGAGAAACGTCAGCATATCACCGATAATTTCTACCATTGTACACCGGAGATATTCCGTGGTCTGGCGGATATGTATGTGAATGATCCTCGGTTCACGAAGAATATCGATAAGTTGAAAGAAGGGTATGCGGCATTTCTACAAAAAGCTATGCACGCATACTGTGATCAACTCGAACAGAAATAAGAAAGGGCGCTTAAAGCGTCCTTTTTTCTTAGATTCCTCCAGTATTGCAATAAACTCTCCTTATCCTGAAGACTCAGTATCGAGGCTTTTGTGTGAAAATATGGGAGATGGAAAAACGACTCGCTTTCCGTGGGCATGTGCTGAGCCTCCTCAGACTTTCGTCTTCCGGGGTCTCACCTATCATGTTCATCCCACAGGAGTCTCGCCGTTTTCCCATCTCCCATAAGTTATAAAGTAGCTCGGAAAGGTTTCTTCTGGAATGAAGGATTGTTGATTCGTTACAATTAGTAGGCAGTTCCTATTAGAGGGAATTCGAGAATCTCCTATGTTAAAGGGAGTTGGGGAAGGGTGAGACTCCCGCGGGAGAAGGAGGTAGGCGAGACCCCACAGTGAGCAAAGCGAACAAGGAGGCTTGCCAGTTCCCCCGCAGGAAAGCGAATCCTTCCCCAACGCCCCTTTCTTCCACACAAACATCTCGAAATCTAGTCTCCCGCTATCCCGCCATTTAATTGAAGAATGAGAGAGGCGTTTACAAATTATCTCGGCTGACAAATGAGACCATTGTGAACCTTGATGTAGCCATGACTGAGAATATCAAAACCGTTCTCGTACATATACATTCCCATCTGTTCAACCGTCATCAGCTCACGATACGTATGGTTCATCACGTCTGCCATGACTTTATAGTAAAGCCGTGAGCGCATTTGGTTTCTGGGAGTCGTCAAAATTGCATATCCACCAGGCTTTAAGAAACGACGATGCCAATCAGCTACTTCATGTTTATAGTCATCTGGAAAATGTTCGAGTAAACCAACAGACAACACGACATCAAATTCTTTACCATAATCCAGGTTGCGGATATCATCGACAACATACTCGATATTTAAATCATCTTTATAAACAACGGTATGTGTTCCGGTTCTCGGGTTCTCTCCTAAAAACGGGTAACTGTCAGGAAAGTCCGCAAACCTTGTCGTCTTGCAATATTCATCGTAATCAACCATGATGATTTCTGCTCCAGGGTACATCGCCCCTAGCTGCATCGCTTCATATCCTTCAGCAGCACCAAGAAATAGAATTCGAGGTTTCCTTAAATGAAGGCCGTCGAACAACGCTCGCTTCCCACGAGGATCCCAAATACCGTCTTGAATTCGGTGAGCGTAATTCCAAAACTGCAGCTGGACTACAGTTCCCAGGGCTTGTCTTATTTCTGAGGGATTGAATGTCCCTAAACTTGTTATGAATCGGGACTTCGATTCTTTCATTTCTTTAGGTACATCCTTTACGAACCATTCATGAAAAGCTCTATTGAAGTATGTCCACGAAGTGTGAGGGTCCATATCTCTATTATTTTGCTTTTCCCAATTAATACGTTCCTTAGAGTTGGCTTTCACTTCATAAGGTTTACCCACATCCTTCCATGAAAGCTGCGACCAGTCACGCACAGTATTGGACGTAATGAACTGGTTATAATTCTTCTCGGAAATTGTTCGTAAATCCACCCTATAATGATTATTCATAAAACTTTGTCCAATGTTTTCGTCCGTATAAGGTTTTATTTCAGGCTGCCTAATCGTCTGCTCTTCTAACATAAACGATCCCACCTTAATTGTGTGAATATTACAATTATAATTCTTCTTCATATCGCTTACAAATTTTGGCGGGGATCTTTTTACCAATAGGACCATCATATTACAACGGTGTAAAAAGGATGTAATGAATGAAATGTTATTGTTGTTGTCCTGTTATTGGCTTAATCGCTATAGATGTTATGGTGGGAAATGTAGTTTTAAGACAGAGCTCATCAACAAAAAAACATCTTATGAGCACAACTGTATATCAAGGAGGCATTAAAACATGAAAAAAACAGTTTTTTCATTGGCGGCAGTCTCAACGATTATGGCAGCAACAACAGTAACAGCTAGTGCAGAAGAAGTTGTAGTAAATAAAGGTGATACTCTATGGAGCATTGCTCAAGAAAAGGGAGTATCCGTTGAACAAATAAAACAAGAAAATAATCTTTCATCTAACTTGATTTTTCCAGATCAAACATTGAACATCAATGAAGAGAAAGCAGAAGGTAATGCAAGTGGCGACACACACACGGTTAAATCCGGGGACACTCTATGGAGCATTGGTCAAGATTACGGAGTGAGCGTAGACGAGCTTCAATCTTGGAACGGATTAGACTCTGCCTTGATCCACCCTGGAGATAAACTATCTGTTGAAGGACAAGCAGTAGCAGGAGAGAGAACTTCAAATTCTTCCAGCGAAAATGAAGAGCAAGAAGCTCCAGAGCAAACATCTTCCGAAGAGCAATCTTCTGATGATAATGTTGCAAAAACATTTACCGCGGAAGCAACAGCTTATACAGCGAATTGCGAAGGATGCTCAGGTACCACGTATACAGGTATTGACCTGAAAGCAAATCCTGATCGCAAAGTGATTGCGGTTGATCCTGATGTAATTCCACTAGGATCTGAAGTTTATGTTGAAGGGTACGGAAAAGCAATTGCAGGAGACATCGGCGGTGCAATTGACGGTAATCGCATTGATGTATTTATTCCTAACCAATCCGATGCTCTTGACTTCGGACGTAAACAAGTAGAAGTAACTGTATATGAATAAGAAATAAATGAGAAAGGCGATATCCTAAGGGTATCGCCTTTTTTTATTTCTTGTTGATGGAATCTAAAGCATGACGTAATTCTCCGAATGTTTCCAGATTTTCAAAACTCATATCAGCCTGAACGGCAGCAGCAGCCATCTCTGTTTTAATCCCTGTTAGGATCGTTCTTGTTCCGAGCAGCTCAATGGTTTGTGTGAGGTTATAGATATCATTGATGAACACATGATTAAACGTTGCAATTCCTGAAAAGTCGAGATACAAAACTCTTAAGCCGTATTCTTTTATTTTTTCTAGGGTATTTTCCATAACGACTTCAAAACGTTCTGAAGAAAACTCACCAACTAGCGGCACGACTGCCTGGGAATCATCGATAAGTACAACTGGTGTAGAAATGTAGTTCAAGCTTCGTTCAAACTCTTCATGTTCTTTTTCTTTTAGTAAGTTATAGTTTTCCGTCGTGGCTCTGATGGCCGCGTCAAAAGCAAAAATGATCTGTTCTGATACTTCCATCCCTTCTTCGACGCGAGCTTGGTGGATCAAATTAGAGTTACGAAGATGCTTAAGGAGAGACAGTCGGAAAACACATAAGACATCGACCGTTTGTTTTAATAATAATCCCTGCGCATAAAAATAGTTCTCAGAATCATACCCCGGTTCAGCAGCATCCGTTTCCTCATCGGTGCGAAGCAGACTTTTAGCCACGCGATCCAATAGAGAACGCAACATATCATAGTGCTGGTTCAAGTCTTTTTCTGTATAGTCCAACTCTAATTCGTTTAGAGTGCCAGGTAATAGTTCATCGACCAGAAGTGTCTGGTTGTCTTGAAAGTAGTTCGCCATTTTTTGGTTCAGATTTTCCATTGAGTTTCCTCCTATGTAAGAGCTGTCTCGTTTATTTACCCTGATTGGATTAGAAATATACTTGTATCACAATACAATATAATTTTAAAAAAACAACTGCCGTTTAACTCTTGAAAATTATCTACATGCATTATTCCACTGTGTAACCTTGTTCAAACAGAAAAAATCCCTAAGATAATCTTAGGGATTAGAGGCGATTTCTCTTGTTTTACTTTGGGAGTGGGCAAACTGGACGAATTCATCTACAACACCGTCAATAAACTGGATGGTGCCTTGATCGGTCAGTTGACCAGAGTCGTCCACTTTATGCTGAACGTGCCCGATGAGAATTTCATTTCCTGGCAGTACATTTGCCCCCATTCCTGGAGCATTTAATATTTGGCGAAGGTGCATTTGGGCTCTTACTGTACCGAGGGCCCCCATAGTGGCACCTGCTAGGAACGTTGGTTTTCCGTCCATTTCCTTATTTCCTCTTGACAGCCAGTCAAGCGCGTTTTTCAGGACTCCCGGAATCGAGTGATTAAATTCAGGTGTGACCACAAGAAAAGCATCAACACCCGATAACTGTGCTTTAAAATTTTGAACGGAAGCCGGTGGTTCATTTTCTATGTCTTGATCGTAATGGGCTATATCACGAATTGGAACAATCTTGATATCCAAGTGATCTTTATAACGATCTCGGATAAATTTCGTTATTTTCATATTGTAGGAATCTTGACGAATACTTCCGACTAAAGCTGCTACTTTCAACATTCGTTTGCGTCCTCCTTAGTTAGGGTAAGCTTTATCATTCATTATAAAAAGGTGTGGTAACGGTTACGAATGATTTGCTCATGTTTGCTATAATGTGGAAAAAAAGGCGAAGAGGTGGAGCGGGGAATGTCAGTACAGTTGAAACCTTATGAACAAAGTCATAAAGAAACTATTAGTCATTTCTATTTACCAGAAGATCAGCTAAATTTTACTGCCATGGCCGCTGAGTCTGTCCAATTAGCAGAAGGAGATCCGACAAGAAATCCTGTTACGATTCTTGCTGATGGGAAGCCTGTTGGAATGTTTGTACTGCAGGATGGGCCAAGGGTTCAGGAATATACTCACCATAAAAGCGCATTATTATTAATCGCCTATATGATCGATGAAGGTGAACAAGGTAAGGGATATGCGAAGCATTCCTTGAAAAAGCTGCCGGAATACGTTCGTGAACATTTTCCTGGAACCACCCATGTGGTGTTAAGTGTGAATGTCAAAAATCATTCCGCACAAAGCGTATATAAGAAGTGTGGATTTGTCGATAAAGGGGAACGCAAGCTAGGTGAGAAGGGATGGCAGGTGATTTTAGAGCAAGCTCTAGAAAAAAACATATAAAAGATAAATTTCTCTTGCAAATTCTACGTTTTACTAATAATATCAAGGGGAATCGTATTATAACCCTATAAAGAAAAGGAGGTACACCACGATGACTCTGCTATATTCAAAAGCCCGTGAGCTGTTTGACGAAGACTTCAAGAACAGCCCTGAAGGTAAAGCGCAGGCTAAAACAAAAGGTATGAAGCGCACACGGTCAGGAAAGGTTCTTTTTTCTTTCCGTAAGCAGAACAACAAGCGGAAATAACTTAATAAGTGGTGAAGGTAGCTATGAGAAGAAACAAAAAAAGAATCAACATGGCGGAATATCTAAAAGAAGGAGTTCCGTGGATCAGCGCTTTAAGGGCAGACACTGTCACTTAAGCGCTGATTTTTTAATGGTGAATTTTAGAAAATGCCGTGATTTTTAACTAACTCCATACAAGAGGTTTTGTTCTACGGAGAAAAGGATACATGAAACGCTAAGGAGGCGAATCATAATGATTATTTTCTCAGAAGATGCATTAAAGGATCAGTACGTTTTGATTACTGGAGCTACAGGAGGAATTGGCTACGAAGCAGCTAAAGAGGTAGTAAGAGCTGGCGGTAATGTAGTGATCACTGGACGTAATGAAGAAAAATTAGCAGATTTGAAAAATGAATGTGCTACGATTAATAAAGAAGCACATATTGAAGTATGCCCGGCGGATTTAAATGATCCAGAAGACCGCGGCCGTTTGGCAGCTGATGCTGTGGATAAAATGGGGAAGATCACAGGACTTGTGAATTCAGCAGGTATCATTGGTGGTCGGCCGCTTGATCAAATGTCAGAAGATGACCTTCGCACCGTTATGGAACTCAATTATTTTTCCACAGTAATGTTGACACAGGAAGTTTATCAACATATGAAAAAGCAGAAAAAGGGAGCTATCGTAAATCTTTCTTCCCTATCTGGTCTGCGCGGAACCCATAGTAATATTGCTTATAGTGCTTCCAAATTTGCAGTAACAGGATTCACTCAGTCGTTTGCGTTAGAAGCTATTGAGCATAATATTCGCGTCAATGCCGTCTGCCCTGGTTATGTAGATACATCAATGGGCCAGCAAGCCATTAAAAACAAAGGAGAACGGGAAGGGCGCACCTATGAAGAACAGCGGAAAATTGCCGAAAAAGGGATTCCATCAGGAAAATTGAGTACACCGGAGGAAGTTGCGCGCTCGATTGTGTACCTTTTGTCTGATGCTTCAGAAAACATTGTCGGTGAATCTTTGAAAATATCTGGCGGAAGCGTGATGAGGTAAAGATAGTAGGAAAGGGGTGAAATAAAGCATGCTTTCAGATCGATACTCAAGACAACAGCTGTTTCAACCAATCGGTGAAGGAGGCCAGCAGCGGCTATCAGAAAAGCATGTCTTGATCATTGGGGCAGGGGCGCTCGGTACAAGCAGCTCGGAGCAGCTTGTCCGCGCTGGTATAGGGCGACTGACTATTGTTGACCGTGACTACGTTGAAGGGAGCAACCTGCAACGTCAGCAGCTTTTCTCAGAGAGTGATGCCTTAGAAAAATTACCAAAAGCGGTAGCAGCCAAAAAACGCTTAACAGAAATAAATTCTGATGTGTCTATTGTTGAAAAAGTGGAGGACGTTCAAGCAGAAGAGCTGGAAACCATAATGAAGGACGTCGACTTGGTCTTGGACGCTACCGATAATTTCGAGACGCGGATGCTTATCAACGATATGTCGCAAAAGTACAGAGTCCCGTGGATCTATGGGGCTTGTGTTGGTAGTCATGGCATGAGTTACACGGTTGTACCAACTGAAACTCCTTGCTTGCATTGTTTAATGGAAACGGTTCCTCTGGGAGGGGCCACTTGTGATACAGTCGGCGTTATTAGTCCTGCGGTTCAGATGGTGACCGCACATCAAGTGGCAGAAGCTTTAAAAATACTAGTTGGTGATATCGAATCTCTTCATGGCAAGTTGATTACGTTTGATTTATGGAATCATCATTATTCAGGCATAAAAGTTTCCAACGCAAAAAATCCTGAATGTCCATCCTGTGGGACAAAGCCGTCGTATCCATTTTTATCACACCAAAATCAGACGAAAACAGCTGTCCTGTGTGGACGAGAAACAGTACAAATCCGACCTTCCGGAATAGAATCGCGTGATTTAGATGAACTGAGAACGCGTCTACCGCATCATAAAATTAAACAAAATCCTTTTCTTTTGTCTTACGAACATGAATCTAAGCGCATGGTTTTTTTTAATGATGGACGTGTCCTCATCCATGGGACGAAAGACGTTTCGGAAGCTAAGAGCCTTTATCATAGAATCGTTGGAGGGTGAGTGGATGATCACGGTGGTATAAGCAGGGCCGGAACATGTGCAAGGCATAATCAGCGTCTGCACTAAGGGCTATTGGTCTACGTATAAGGAAACTCATTCTGCAGAATACATAACACGTGTAATGGAAGAGTTTTATAATGAAATCCGATGATCCATATCTTTCGATTCGTTTTGTCAGGTACATCCCATAAAGCGTGTTTGTAAGTCTCTCAAATCGGGAAGTATAGTTAACAACTATCCCTATAGAGGAGGATCAATCATTGGCACGACTAATCAAACGAGTCATGAAATACGGGCCGATCATATATCCACTAGTTAAGAAATTCATGCGTAAACGCAGAGGAAGATATTAAGCATAGTGCCTATTAAAATAGGCACTATTTTTTTAGATTATGGTAAACTTATACAAAAAGCAGCACTGGTTAGAACGAAGGAGATATGCATATGAATCGCTGGGACTCTGCACCGCTTATACGCTTTTTTGGTGGAAGAAAATTACTATACATATTAGGGATCCTGTTAATTATAGGATTGAATATTCTTGTTTACACTCAAGTGGATTTTATCTTTCATCCGTTAGTTATTTTCGTTGAAACTGTTGCGCTTCCGATTATCTTATCCGTAGTTGTCTACTATTTGCTGAGACCGATTATTAATTTAATGGAATCTTGGAAGGTCAAGCGAATATGGGCGATCCTGATTACCTTGCTTATGGTGGTAGGTTTAATCACTTTGTTAATCGTTCTGATTATCCCGTTTTTAGAAAAGCAGTTTGTCAGTCTTGCAGAAGAATTACCAAGTTATTTACGTGATTTGGTCAATTCCTTGGACCGATGGTTACGTGATTCCTTTTTAGGAAGTTATTACAGCAACCTGTTTCAGGACGTGGATGGGCTGCTGAATCAACTTCCTGACCTCGGGAATTACGCAACACAAACAGTGGAAGGCATAACGACTTTCATTACAACAGTGACTAATGTGATCGTTGCGCTTGTCACGCTTCCATTCATCCTTTTTTACCTGCTGAAAGACGGACACAAGCTTCCGGAAAAAATCATCAGTTTCTTCCCGCCAAGAGTAAGGTCGGAAGTGACCAGTATATTTAAAGGTATCGATCATCAGTTGAGTGCGTATATTCAGGGGCAGATTATCGTCAGTTTTTGCATCGGGGTAATGATGTATATTGGATTTTTAATTATTGGACTTGATTACGCTCTATTGTTAGCAGCGATCGCAAGTGTCACGAGTGTCGTTCCATACCTGGGGCCGATGATTGCGATTACTCCAGCTTTGATTATCGCCATTGTTACTTCACCTTTTATGGTGTTAAAGCTAGCGTTTGTATGGACCGTTGTTCAACTGCTCGAAGGAAAATTCATCTCTCCGCAAATCATGGGGAAAAGCTTACACATTCACCCTGTTACGATCATATTTGTATTACTGACCGCTGGGCATTTGTTTGGCGTCATTGGAATCATCCTCGCGATTCCAGGTTATGCGATTATAAAAGTATTCGTCACCCATCTGTTTTATTGGTTCCAGCGAAGATACAATCGTTTCGCTGAGGAAGAAAACCAATATCAATTACCTGAAAAATAAAAGGAAGAGGAGTGTGAGCCTCTTCCTTTTGTGATGAATTAACTTGTTGGCAAGCATTCCATCTGCGTAATAGTGACCCCAGGGGCTACCTCAACTTCATCGGTAGGCTGAAAGCCGTGCTTTTTATAAAGTTCAACAGCTGGCTTATTCTTAGCACCAGTTTGAACGATGATGGTATCCTCTGGGTAGGCGTCTATCAAATAAGACAGCATCCGCTGACCAATTCCTTTTCGGAAATGGTCTGGATCTACCATAAGGCGATTAATATAAATTTTGTAATTCGTTTCTTCATAAGAAAGTACACCAAGAAGCTTTTGGTCGAGCACGCATCCGATGAATACCTCGTTCGACTTCATGATCGCTTCTTTGGAATCTTGTAACGGAGGCAGTCCTTCAAAATCAATTAAATCTGCTTCTATTTTATACGAACGTAGTTGTAAATTAAAAATTCTACTAGCCGTCTCTGAGTGGGTATGTTGGATGAAGCAAATGTCCACCAAATCATATCCTTTCTGTATTAGGATTCTAGTAACTACTATCAATCTACTACTTATTCTAACAAAAATCGACATGAGGTGGACGGTTGCTAATACAATTCTTTCATATTGGAAAATATTTTAAAAGATAGAAAGGAGGGAGGATAGATATGTTAATGTCTGAGAACATTTGCTTGAGGAAAATGACAATGGCAGATACGAATGTTTACCATGGTTGGAGAAATACCCTGACGTCATGAAGTAGACAAGCCCTCACCTTGATTCTTATACGCTGGATGAGACCGAAGAATTTGTACGGTCCATCACTACTTCATCAACCTCAAAAACCTACATCATAGAACATCTTCAGAAAAACGAGGCGATCGGCGTCACCTCTCTTCTGCAAATAGATGATAAGAATCGGAATGCGGAATGCATCATTGATATTGGAAACAAAGATTACTGGGGAAAAGGACTTGGTAAGGAAGCCTTTCAACTTTTAATTAACTATGCGTTCAATGATTTAAATTTACACAGGCTGGCTTTGAAGGTTTTTTCATTCAATGATCTTGCCATCAACATGTATGAAAAACTTGGTTTTCAAAAAGAAGGAGTAATGGAAGAAGTGATGTATAGAAATGGAAAGTGGCACAATCTAGTATTGATGCGGTTATTTCAAGCTGAATTCATTGATCGCGTTTAATAGAAAAAAAGAAGTCCGCTTAACTGAGTCGGACTTCTTTTTGTGATCGGTTAATTCTCATTAATTTGAAAGGAAAGTGCCCTAAAGGGAAGACAAAGCTCCCTGAATCCAACACCTTTAAACCAACCAGTAAGTAACCACAGATAAAAGCAGAGAAGTAACGATCAGCAACAGCATGGGTTTCAGCGCTTTTTGTCTTACATCTTTCAGACTCACACTAAGTCCTAGTCCCACCATAGCCATTGTCAGTAAGAAAGAGGTCAAAGAGGAAATTCCCTTCATTACATCATTGGGTATTGTGAAGAAGCGTCCTTCTACATAGCTTCCGAACACGCTCATGAGAATGAAACCGACTAAAAACCAGGGAAACGTAATCTGGTTTCCTTCCTCCTGCTTTCCCTTTTTTTGCATGAACCAGATCAAGAGTAAACTTAGTGGTACTAATAGGAAGACTCGGCCTAATTTTCCGAGCAGTGCCATTCCTAATCCATCTTCTCCTGCAGGGGCTCCTGCCAGTGCCACGTGAGCTACTTCATGAAGGCTGAGTCCAACCCACATCCCATAGGCTTCGGCATTAAACGGGAGGAGTGGACGAATGACCGTGTACCCAACGGCAAACAAGGTTCCTACGATTGATATAATTCCCGCACTTAAAGCGGTATCTTCCTCTTTGGCTTTTAGGATGGGGGAGACGGCAGCGATGGCTGATGCCCCACAGACCCCCGTTCCGATCCCTAATAATACGGATAAAGAGTCATCAGCTTTGAACACCCGGGCTAAAAGGATCATTAAGCCGATGGAAAAGCAGATTACTAGAAAGTCCCTGAACAAAAGGGGCATGCCTTCTTGCAAGATGACATCGATGTTAAGTCTTAATCCAAACAATATGATAGCTAATCGCAGCAGTTTTTTTGCTGAAAATTGAATGCCATGGCGCAGATTTTCTGGATAACCAAAGAAGTGGCGGTAAAAGACAGCTAGAAGAATGGCTACAGCCAATGGTCCAATTTTATTAATATAAGGGAATCTGGCAATTCCGAATCCGGCCATAGCCAGGACCGCTGTAAATCCTATTCCTAAAACAAGCGGTCGATATGCGTTTAGTCGTGATGTCAGCACTTTTGATTCACCTTCTTATTTCCTATTTACACTTCTTACACTATACGTCCTTATTTAACATCAGTAAAATAAAACTTTATAATAGTAAAAATTAATATTATTAATAATAAGGGTGAGTATATGGACTTCGAAGCAATGAAAACATTTGTCACTGCCGTGGATTTGCAAAGTTTTACGAAAGCTTCTCAAAAGTTGAATCTGTCCCAGCCTACAGTAAGCTTTCACATTAAAAGCCTTGAGAATTATTTCAATTCCACATTGATCGACCGTTCTCCAAAGCGCTTCAAAATTACGCAAACGGGTGAGCTTGTTTACCAAAGAGCGAAGCAGATTCTTGGAGTGATTGATAAAGCTCAAAATGAGGTGTATGAATTTCAAAATCAGATGAGAGGTAATATCCATATTGGTGCAAGCTATACAGTAGGAGAATATATTCTCCCCTCTATCTTAAAAGGGTTTGATGACTTGTATCCTGATGTGGATCTTCATGTAAGAATCGCTAATTCAGAACGGATCAATCGTGCGATTCAGCTTCACGAACTGGATGTTGGCTTGGTTGAAGGTCAAGTAAAACAACAGGGGCTGGCATCGACTCCTTTTTCTGAGGATGAAATGATTGTCATTGTGCCTCCAGACCATCCACTAAGGGAAGAAAGTTCCCAATCTTTTCAACATATCCAAAATCAAACGTGGATCTCGAGGGAAATCGGTTCTGGCACAAGGGCGATGCTTGATCTAATGATGGATTCTTACAATATCTCCCCTAAAAAACTAATTACGATTGGAAGCAATCACGGAGTCGTTCAAGCTGTTAAAGAAGGGTTGGGGCTTTCTTTCATTTCGAGAACTGTGGTGGAAAATACCGGAGCGGAAGAACTAATTCTCGACTTACCTTATGTAAAATCGATGACACGCTACTTCTCCATCGTTACTCCTGAAAATAAAGAAGAACAATCAAAAAATGTACAGGTCTTTATTGATCAGATGGCAGACTTATATGCATTGAAATTGTCATAAAATAATAAAATTCTAACCAAGCTTTTTCTGGTATCATAAGAGTGATGAGAGAAGGGATTGTATGAAACTACGCCCATATCACAACGAAGATACAGAAGAAATTTTGCATCTCATTCAGGATACGATCCGTGAGGTAAACCGTTTCGATTATAATGCACAGCAAATTAGGGCTTGGTCTTTTGGTTTTCAAGATTCAGTCAGATGGCAAAAGCGTCTTTCTGACTCAGACACGTGGATCGCTGCTCAGGACGGCCAAACCATTGGCGTTGCCAGTCTATACGCGGAGGTGTTGGATCTTTTATATGTTCATAAGGATTTTCAGCATCAAGGTGTTGCCAAAAAACTGGTACAGTTTCTGGAAGAGCGAGCGGTTCAGTCAGGATTGGATGCTATAGAGACGGAGAGCAGTTTAACAGCGAAACCGTTCTTTGTATCACAGGGATTCCGAGAGTTAGAGGAACAAATGAAGATTATTCGAGGAATATCGATAAAAAATTTTCGAATGTGTAAAAAGCTGAATATTTGAAACGAATACAGGGTATTGGGCACTATACCTAAACAAATGAAACGTTTTCCTTGATTCGGACGTATGATTGATATCGGAACGAAATGGTGTGGTTTCGAGCCAAAATCTTTTTTCAAATACTGAGGTGAAATCATGAAGAGCCTAGACCAGATTGTCGAATACTTAAAGACGCTGGGAGTAGAAGTGGAGAAGGTTTATAAAGCACCGAAGGAAGAGACGAGATAAGCAGAGCATAGAGCCCTTCAATGACAAATGATTACGACTCGATATTTTAATAAAGAAGGTATGTTTCCGAAGCTGAAACATACCTTCTCCTTATGCGGTTTTTTGGTTTGTGATTGCAATAAACACGGGGTTTCTCGCCTGTAAAACTGCCCAAATGGTCCCGAGTACAATAGGAATGAGTAAAAATAGAAAAACATAGTTAGCTCCATAGGAGGCAGCGATATACCCGAATAACGGACCGGTGATGACAACGGATGTTTGATTGCAAAGCATGCGAAAGCTCGCCATCCGCCCATGAAACTCTTTCTCTGTTGCTATTTGCTGAACAGATTGCAAAAGCGCGCGAACTAATGAAGTTCCAATCCCGACACATATAACTCCCACATACGCGATAAGCGTTTGCTGCGCAAATGCGAGTAAAAGTAATCCCACCGCAACGGTCAATAACGACCAGATGGCTAAATGGTTCTTGCATTTCATCCACCACCATGTACCGAGCAGCCCTGCCGTAATTCCTCCCACCGAGAAGGTGGCATCCAGCAAACCGTAGATGGTAGAAGATTGATGCAAATAGGCACTTGTGTAGACGGATAAGAATCCGAGTGTCGTGTGAAAGGTAAGCTGGCCGAGCATCATCATCACGAAAAGGCCATATAACATCTGGTGAGTGTTTAAATAAGTAAACCCTTGCTTTAATTCTCTCCAAAAGGACGGAGATTTCCCCGTCGATTTCCTCTCCTTTCGTTCATAGGAGAGAAGTGCGGTAGCTAAAAAGGCTCCTGCATATAAACCGATGACAATCATCATAGCTGTCTCTACAGCAAACCAGCCAGAAAAAAGACCGCCAACTCCAGCACCGACTAAGCTTCCTGCAATAGTAGAAGAGCTTGACAAAGAAAAAATCCTCGGCAAAGCTTCTTTATTAAATACTTCAGCCACAAGAGCCTGAAGAGAGGGTCTGAATAAGGATCCTGCTGTTTGGAGCATCATGTGCGTGCCAATCATGACCCACGGCTTAATAAGGTTCATGAAAAAAGCCCCCCACAATAGAAACAGGAATAGTACACTTACCCCGCCAGCCAGGAGCGCTAAAAACTTCCGATTGTAGCGATCCACAATGACTCCAAAAATAAGATTTGATAGTAAGCCGGGTAAAAATCCGAAACTGACAAAAAGTCCTGTATAGAGAGCATCTTTCGTCCATTGAAACAGAAACCATGTAATCAGTACGAAATACATAGCCCTGCCACACTCATAAAGAAAATAACTGCTGAGAAGGCAGGAGGTTTGAGTCCTGTTCATGTGCTTCACTTCTTTCGTATTAATCTAATTTCATCTTATCCCAGATTTAGGTATAAGGATAATATTGAGTTATTATAAAAAGTGATAACCAATAGTTATAGGAGGTGGCTGTATGAAGATCGATGATTATCGTTTATTAATCAATCTGAAAGACTATCGAACGATACGAGCTACAGCGAAGAAAGTCCTCATCTCTCAGCCGGCGATTACTCAGCGTCTGAAGTACGTGGAAGAAACTCTTGGAGGTAAAATCTTTCTTCGAACTCCTAAACAGCTTGTCCCAACCTCATTTGGGGAGGTCGTGCTTGAACACGCTGTGAACGTAATAAAGAACGAAGAAGCACTTCGTAACCGCCTGGCTCTTACTAATTCAAGCATTTCCGGCACCTTATCGATCGGGGCATCCTCTCTTTTCAGTCAGTATTTTTTACCTGAAGTATTGAGAGTTTTTACTGAAAAGTATCCTGATGTAACGGTTGATCTTGTAACAGGTGTAAGTGAAGAAATCCGGCAATCCGCTGAAGATTTTCATGTATGTGTCATAAGAGGAGAACCGCTGAATGAGTTTGAGTGTGACCGTTTATTCAGTGATCCCTTACACTTATTTGATACGTATCCTTTAAAAAAAGGAGAGGAGCGTCCGTTCATAGAATTTAAAAGTGATCCAGGTTTTCAGCGTTTAATAGAAAACTGGATGAGTAGCCAGAAGCAGATTCGGTTCAGACGATCAATGAAAGTCGATCATTTTGAAACGGCTAAACAAATGATGAAGCGGGGGTTAGGGATGACGGTTCTCCCTGAGAGCATCAGTTTAACTGAAATGGATACATGCGCTCATATCCCACTCGTGGAAGGGAATCGTTCCTATACCCGAGAAACTTGGATATGCAGGAAAGAAGTGATCAGCCAATTGCCGCAAGTCGATGCTTTTTTGAAAGAAATCATGGGTAAAGACTGGACATTAGGAGGGTGATTATGGAGGCTAAACTGATCGAGATCATTCAATCCCATCCGTTTTTGCCCAAACTGTTTGATGCATGTGATACATACTTCACAGACTACTATATTGGTGCTGGAGTTATTACCCAAACCGTATGGAATCACTTGCATGGATATGAACGAACCTATGGAATAGGCGATGCGGATGTCATCTATTTTGATTCTACAGAGTCCACTGATAGAAAAGAAGAAAAGTTATTGGAGAAGCGTATAAAAGAAAAGCTTCCCGACTTCCCTTATGATATCGATTTGACAAATGAAGCACTCGTCCATTATTGGTACGAACGAAAGTTCAACAAAAAAATTTCCCCTTATCAGTCTTGTGAACAGGCTATCCGTACATGGCCAACGACGGCTTCAGCTGTAGGGATACGACGGGCGAATAGCGGATATGAGGTTTATGCTCCTTTTGGATTGGAGGATTTATTTCAGATGATTATCCGGCCGAATAAAGCAATAATTACTGAAGAAGTCTACCATCAAAAAGCAAGGAAATGGAAGGAGAAATGGCCGCAAGTTATGGTCATGCCGTGGTAAATGGCTTTTGATACCATTGGAATTTTTCAGAGATTCATTTTATTATAATAGTATTCATTCATATCAAAAGGGGATTGTTTGCCATGAATCAACTATCATTTGATAAATTAGAAGAAATTCAACAGAATGAATTTATTAAAGCAGCTATTGATCGAGTAGGAGCTGGCGTTGTCATTACTGATCCGGAACAAGAGGACAACCCTATGATTTACTGCAATAAAGGGTTTGAGGAACTGACAGGCTATAAGGCCGATGAAATTCTCGGCAGGAACTGCCGCTTCTTGCAAGGGGAAGACACGAGCCCTAATCAATTAGAAAAAATTCGTCTAGGTCTCCAAGAAGACCAGAAGGTCCAGGTAGAATTGAAGAATTACCGCAAAGACGGGACGATGTTCTGGAATGAACTGCAAATCTTTCCGATTTACTTAGAACAAATGGATCAGACTTTTTTTGTAGGCGTCCAAAAAGATGTGACCTACCGACGCCAGCAGGAAGAACTGATTGGTCATTATCTTTCAGAAGTGAAGCGTCTATCTACCCCGATTGTTCCGGTTGAGAACGGAATTTCTGTATTACCGCTAGTGGGAACGGTGGATGATGAACGTCTGCATCAAATGCTGGAATCAGTCAGTCATCATGTCAAGGAATCTAAAGAAGATTTTCTCATTATGGATATGTCTGCTGTGCATTCCTATAATGAAGATGTACATATGGGAATTTATCAGATGAACCAACTGCTCGATTTGATGGGAACGACTCTTGTAATTACAGGCATTAACCCTTCTTTTGCCATGCAAAGTGCTCCTTACGCTGATTTTAGTGAATTGTCTCTCCAAACATACGCGTCTGTCAAGCAAGCCCTTCAAGCTATTCAAGTAAAATAATACACTCCCGACATCGATCAGGTGTCGGGATTTCTTTTTATGGAAAAGGGGTAATCTATTCTACATTGGTTCATCATGAAAGGTGAGCTAGGCATTGGTTAAAAACCGACATATTTAGTATGATTTAAACTAAAGATTGAATGCAGGAGTGAAACAGATGATAGATGTGTTTAAAGACTTGATAAAAAATGATCGTCAAAAGCGCCTGTTCGAAAAGGCAGAGCGTATTTCCGAAGAAGCCAAAGACCATTTGAAAGAAACGGACCGAGATGCGGTGTTTTCTGCAAAAACGCTGAAGGTTATTAAGCAGGAAAGTTATCCTTCTTTGACGCTACCTGTTAGATATGGCGGGGAAGATTTATCATTGTATGAATTTCTCTTGCTTCAGGAAAAGATTGCAGAAGGAGATGGGGCGGTCGCTCTATCAATCGGGTGGCATCTAGGCATCATGATGGAACTGAAAGATGATCAGCTCTGGAAAGCTGACCAATTTGATCGTCTTGCCAAAGAGGTGGCAGAGGAACAAAAGGTCGTTAACCGTGCGGCAACGGAACCTGCGACTGGAAGTCCGACTCGAGGGGGCGTTCCTGAGACCAAAGCCGTTCGTAAAGGAGACGAGTATATTCTTACAGGCAGGAAGACCTTCACCTCCATGGCCGACCACCTGGATTATTATATTGTATCAGCATACGTAGATGATCTGGATAAAGTAGGCTGGTTCTTGGTAGATCGACATCAGCCAGGAGTATCCGTTGAAAAAACATGGGACACGCTCGGGATGAGAGGAACTGAGAGTGATGATTTGGTTATGAACGAAGTAGAACTAAATGTCGATGATTTGGTTGAAGTGAAGTCTGAAGGAAAACCTTCGCCTAAAGGCTGGCTTTTGCATATCCCTGCTTGTTATTTAGGGATTGCGGTTGCTGCTAGAAATGATGCGATTGAATTTGCGAAAAATTTTCAGCCGAATAGCTTAGATAAACCAATTGCTGAAGTGGCGCATATCCAAGATAAAATCGGTGAAATGGAATGGAAGCTGCTTCAGGCCCATTCATTTATGTATTCCACAGCAAAGAAGTGGGATGCAGAACCCCATCAGCGTAAGAACATGGGAGCAGAGCTTGCGGCTGTGAAGTTAGCCGTGACAAACACAGCAGCGGAAGTCGTTGATTTAGCTATGCGTATTGCTGGCGGCAGGGGGTTATCAAAGCAGTACTCTTTTGAAAAGTATTACCGTGACGTAAGAGCGGGATTGCATAACCCTCCGATGGACGATGCCGTTGTAAGTATGCTTGCCAAACGTGCGATAGAGTAATAGTACCTGGGAGGTATTAAAAGAGTTTTGAGCCTTAAGCTGATGAAAAAAGCCAGTGCTCGAATGCACTGGCTTTTCTACTCTTTTTTATTTAAATGATTTTACGCCTAGGTAATGGTCTTGCCAATAGTCGTAACTGAGATCACTTATTTCTACACCGTCGCTTCCAGCGTGGATGATTTGATTGTTGCCGATATAAATTCCGCTGTGTGAAGCTCCTTCCACATCATAGGTCCCTTCAAAAAAGACGACATCACCAATGGATGGAGATTCTATCTGTTCCCCGTCATATTTCCACATATCACGTTCTGTTCGTGATAAGTCGACTCCAGCTTGATTGAACACATACTGGATGAAGCCGCTGCTGTCAAAACCGTCTGGTGATGTTCCGCCCCATACATATGGTGTGCCGATCAAATTTTTCGCAATGGAAACCACTTCGGATTGCGAAACTGACACACTCTCAGAGTCCTCTGAAGATGCTTCTGCAGAGGAAAGTGCCTCCATGGTCTCAGGTCCGGCTATACCGTCAATCTGAAGTCCCTGGTCTCTTTGAAAGTCTTCAACTGCATCTTCTGTGATTGGACCAAACAGACCATCAAGGTTATATGTATAATAACCAAGAGATTCAAGTTCCGTTTGTAACGCCGTGACATCCCGGCCACGATCTCCTTTATTAAGAGCATCTGTTTCTAATGAACCGCTAGAATCGGGTTGTTCTACAGCATCTGAATCGGCCATTGCAAAAACCCCTTCACTTAAGGCTGGAGAAAACGCCATCGAGGCCACCAACGCAGATGAAACCACATATTTTCGTGCGACTGATTTAGACTTGTACAATTGAATTCCTCCTTGCTCAGATTCTTGCTGAAGTTGACAGTTTGAAAGACAGGTGAAAATTCAGGTTGTCTATAAATCGGTTTCTTAAATGATCGTTTTCTAGTCAGCTGTTATGTTACTTGATCATTTCAACACGCCTTTCAAACCAATCCCAGTCTAACAGAAGAATTCTGTAACAAGGTTGCACTGACATTAAGCCAAGATAAAAACTTTTTTACAGGTGAAAATTCCAGTCTTAATGCACCCTGTTATTCAATCATGTGAGGGGAAGAGAACGAAAGACTTCTGCAGGAATAGCAGACAGTAAGAGGTGTCGTCGTACGGCAATAAAAAAAGACGAAATCATATGTGATTTCGTCTTTTTTCAGCACCCTTCACCTGGAAAGTGATAGTT
Organism: Halobacillus mangrovi; assembly: GCF_002097535.1. Classification (GTDB taxonomy): domain Bacteria; phylum Bacillota; class Bacilli; order Bacillales; family Halobacillaceae; genus Halobacillus; species Halobacillus mangrovi_A. The sequence continues at coordinate 3,978,637 of NZ_CP020772.1, read as the reverse complement.
GCTTAAACCTTTACTTTTTTTCAGCTAGTAAATCAGCATAGGCTTTTGCATAAGGTGGTAAATCAGGTGGACGGCGGGCAGAGACAATATGCTCGTCTTGAACTACGGCTTCATCGTACCAAGTGGCACCGGCATTTTTCATATCATCTTTTATACCGGGGGTACTTGTAACTTTTCTTCCTTGTAAAATATCAGCTGAAATCAGCACCCATCCTGCGTGGCAAATTTGTCCGATTGGTTTTCTCTGTTCGTCCATATGGCGGACCATTTCGATGACTTTGTCAAAACGACGAAGTTTATCGGGGGACCATCCTCCTGGGACGAGAATTCCATCGTAATCGGCAGGGTTGATATCATCGAAAGAGTAATCTGCTTTTGCCGGAACCCCGTATTTTCCTCCATACTCTTTTCCTGCCTCTTCACCAACCAGGTGAACTGTTGCCCCTTCTTCTTGAAGGCGGAGGAGCGGGTACCATAGTTCTAAATCTTCAAAGTCCTGGCTGACAAGTGCGATGACTTTTTTATTTTCTAAACGCATATTGTTCCTCCTTTTGTTGGGCTAGTTATAGTGTATCAAACCCTTTTTGACGATTCGAATGTTTGGACACAACAAGAACCCACCATATAAGAAGCGGCTGGAATAAAGGGCGAATCCAAAGAGCGAGACGTGGCGTTTCTTCACTCCATGGGGCTGGAATTCCATAAATGGCTGCATAAATATTTGCAGGTAAAACAAGTACCAAAAAAGCAGTCGTGCCAAACCCGGCCGCTCTTCTTGTCTGAGGAAAGATTAGAAGCAAAGCTAACAGCCATTCCGTAATACCCGTTACATAGACAATAATAAGCTTTAGAGGCACCCAACCTGGGAGCATACGTGCAAAACCATGATCATAAATAAAGTGGGTTACACCGGCATAGAACAAGCCTGCCGCAAAAATATAAAGTCCAATTGTTTTGAAAATGTTCATAGAGTCACTTCCATTCAATAGTTATACATAAAATTTGTTACCTAATGATAAAAGATCTTGCTTAATAACCGGTGGTTCAGCCTGTTTTTTAAAAGAAAATTATTATAACGAACACAGCCCTCATAAAAAAATTGAAACTTGCGAATGCTGTTTATCGTATATTGATTGTGATTGATAGGAAATGATGCGAATTATCGATGTACATTTAAGAAAGTTATGTATAATAGTCGTTAAGTTTAGCATAAGGTTAAACGAAATTTGATTCTACTATAAGGGGTCGAGATCTATGAAAAAACTAGTAACCATTCTCGCGCTTGTCATGCTTTTCGTTTCCAGTTTTGCTGGATTGAAAGTAAGTCATGCTTCAACCAATGATCAGGGCATCAACGAGAAATTAGGTTTGCCGATTGTCGTTTACGGAGAAGCTCTATCTGATTCACAAAAATCAGAAGTAGCAGACCTTCTGAAGGTCGATCAACATGACCAGGTGGATGAGTTTACGGTCAATGGCCAAGATTTAGCGAACTACATCGGAGGAAATCCGAATTCTAATATGTACTCTTCAGTAAAGATCCTGCATAAAGAAAACGGTGCAGGGCTCACGATAGATATTGTAACACCAGACAACATTACTCAGGTAACGAAAGAAATGTACTCCAATGCACTTCTAACCGCAGGGGTAGAAAATGCAGAGGTTCTTGTAGCCTCTTCTGTAAAGGTTAGCGGACACTCCGCTCTTACGGGGATCTACAAAGCTTACGATGCTAAAGGCGTAAAACTTGATGAGGAAAGAATGCAAGTGGCAAGCAAAGAGTTGGACGTTGCCACATCCATTGCTGAAGAAGAAGGCATTGACAAGGATAAAATTAGCGAGTTGCTGACAGAAATTAAGAAAGCCATTGCTGAGCAGGACCCTGCAACAAGGGAAGAAGTCGAGCAAATTGTGGAAGAACAGCTTAATTCACTGAATATAGAGCTCAGCCCTGAAGATCGTCAGCGATTGACGGATTTATTTGAACAAATGCGGAATCTGAATATAGACTTCGATCAAGTGCGTAACCAATTAGATGATTTAACAGGGAGCATTCAAGACTTAGTCAATGATGAAGGGTTCTGGAACAACTTGAAATCGGCTGTACAAAGCTTTTTCCGTTCACTAAGCAACTTCATTTCATCTTTATTTAATTAAAGGCTATATAAGACAGTAGTTTTTGTTTTTGTAGATTGCTTACAGTCATAAAATTTATAGTAAAGTATCAAGGTGTTGAAGGCTTTATTTCGTGGTAGGTTCCTTCTATAAAAGAGTTAGGGATGCCTGGAAAATAATTCGGCCAGCTGCATCGCCCAGACACTCGCGTCATAAGCAGCACATCAACGGAATGAAAGAGACCATTCCTTTTTATGTGCTGCTTATGCGAGTCGTGTCTACCAGGGCAATTCCGCATTTGAACACTTTCCTGCGGGGGAACTGTCAAGCCTCCTCGTTCGCTACGCTCTCTGTGGGGTCTCGCCTAGCTCCTTCTCCCGCGGGAGTCTCATCATTTTCCAGGCATCCCATCCAACATTAGGCTAACGAACTCTTTCAGATTGAGTTTCTGTATCCAAGTGGCTGCCTTTGTTGGATTCCTCATGGCATTAGTAGCTTAAAAATAACATTAGAATGAAGTTCCTACAGGTATTAATTGCTGTACTATTGTTATAAAGAGTCAAAATAAGTTGTTTCTGTTTCAGTGCTTCCGTTAAGCCATACAAACGTAAGGTGGGAGGGGAAATTGTGAGACTCCTGCGGGAATGATATGGCTGGCAAGATCCCACAGGTTGATAAACCGAGGAAGCTTGCCGTCATCCCCGCGGAAAGCGAGCGATTTCCTCGACTACCTTTCCTGGTACTGGTTAACGGAAAAAGCCTCCAAAATTATATCGAATTGAAGTTTTCAGATAAGGAAGCTTTACCCAGGAAAACTAACAACAAGATTAATACAGTCTAATTAAAGAACCCTCTGGCAGTAAGTAAATGATGGCCAGAGGGTTCTTTCTTATTTATTTTGCCGCTTTTACGTCCTCGACAATTTGTTCGTAAGGTACATCGACGTCCCCTTTATATTTTTTAAGTACTTTGCCATCTTTACCAACTAAGTAAATGGAAGAGCCGTGAGTGACCTGGTCGTTTCCTTCCGTCTTCATAGCAACCGTTTTGAAGCTTTCCTGAGCGAAATTCTGAATTTGTTCTTGTTTATATTCAGTCACGAACGTCCAATTGCTAAAGTCCGCTCCGTGCTCTCGGCCAAACTCCTTCAATTTCTCTGGTGTATCTACTGTAGGATCAACACTGAAGGAGACAATTTCAGCCTCTACTCCTTCTTCTTTCAACATATCCTGTACCTTTGCCATATTGCGTGTCATGGGCGGACAAATCGTTTCGCAAGAAGTAAAGATAAAGTTGGCCAGCCAAACTTTTCCTTCCAGCTCAGATACAGAAAATGATTCTTCATCTTGGGTAGTGGCTTTGAAATCTTTGACTTCCCAATCAAGTGTATCGCTAAGCCCTGTGGACCCACAAGCTGCGAGAATGAGGGATAAAATTCCGAATGTTACAATCAACAGTTTACTCTTCATAACTTTCTCCTTCCAAAATCAACCTCAACCTCTAGTTTACGATTCACAAAATAAACGTGTCAATTTAACATTCACCTTAATTGGACTCGTCCTCCTTGTATATTTCAGGGGAATGCGGAAAACCTAAGATACCATCAATGATGAGCGAGGGATGAAAATGCCTTACTATACAGGTCAAGGTGGAAAACAACTTTTTTATGATGATATGGGAAACGGGGAAGCAATCATTTTTATTCATCCCCCAGGCATGGGAAGAAAAGTATTTCGCCAGCAGCATGAATTAGCAAAACATTATCGCGTTATATTCCCGGATTTGAGCGGAAATGGAGACTCCGAAGTTATATCCAAAGCTCCTGATATCAGCTTTTATGCTCGTGAAGTCAGGCAGTTGTTAGATCACTTGAAGCTTCAGAAAACAGTCATTGTTGGTTATTCGTGCGGAGGGATGGTCGCACAGGAATTTGCGCTTACCTTTCCTGATCGGGTCAACGGAGTAGTGCTTGCCGGCGGCTTCCCGAAGGTAGATACGGGCGGTCTGCGCCTTGAATTTTTAGCGGGGATGGAATGGGTAAGAAAAAGTCCTGAAACTTTAGCGAAGCTGCTTAGTCACTCTCACTTCAGAGATCCTGAAATTAAACGTGAGTTGAACGAACATATGGCAAAATCTGATCCCGAGGCCTGGTATGAGTTTTATAATCGAGCGCTTCACTTTGATTGCAGCCGCCGGTTGAAACAGCTAACTGTACCACTCTTAGTACTATATGGGAATAAAGAGTTCTGGATTAATTATCATGCGAAGTATTACAACCAATGCCATGACGCTACGCTCGCGATCATTGAGTGTGCGTATCATCAAACTCCAGCTACCCATTGGCCGATATTCAATGAAACGGTAAGGGATTTCTTGCAGAAAAAACAAATCGTTTAAAAAAGCAGAGGATTAGTACCTCTGCTTTTCTTACTTTTTATTGTTTTTTGGCTTCAAAAGAATGGTTGATTTTTTTGGCGTGAGGTACATTCTTGACTGTTACGCTTAAGTTTGAGGCTCCCTTGATTAAATCTTCTTTCACGTCGAAATAGCCGAAGTCGCCTGATCCCCTCATCAGCACTTTATCGGCCTTTCCGTTGTCACTCTTAATGTGGACATTTTTAGGCCGCTGATCTGGAGTTTTAGAATAAAATGCTGGAGAAGAAGATACTAACACCTCTTCTTGTTCATGATCCTGAGGGCGGAAGTTTAATTGCACATTCATGCTATTACGCGAGCCGTGTTGATTCTTTTGCATTAAAATAATATCAGTACCCTTGGCTTCCGCAATTTTTTTATCAACAAGCTTGCGGCTTGCGTTATTTAAATCTTTTTCCGAAACCTCCAAGTCGAATGAATAAGAGTCATCTCCTGCAAGATGTACTCGCTCAAGGTTGAAGGTAATTGTTTCGGGGGGCTTCTTACCTTCAAAGCTTGTATAAAATTCTGTTTCGTATACGCCTTCTTTTCCGGAGATCTTTTCTAGTGCCGGTGCCAGGGAAATTCTCTGGCCATTGCCCATCAAAATTGCTCCTTCAATCATTTGATTGAATGCACCAGCTTTGTCTCTGATTTTAATTGTAAATGTGTTTTTATCCAGTCCCATATTAAGCTCGAGAGGATGGATCATGAGACCTTTTTCCTCATATGTCTTGCTAAAGGTGTACGTGCCAAGGTGATGTTCCTCCGGGCTGTAAATATAATGTAAAGGAACGGGTTCCGTTTGAAATGCTTGTCCATTAATATGAAAATTGAAGGTTGTTGCTAACTCCTTATCAAATGGTTTAAACCTGGTATTTCTGTCCTCTGGGACTCCTTTCCCAGTAAATGAAGGAACTTGAGCGAACGTGTACAGACGATTTTTAAAGATGACTCCTTCCGGGAATTTAATGGGTCTTCCAAAGGTCTCAACAGATATCTCTGATTGACTTGCCGCCTCCAATTGAAGCGACTGCAAAGAAGGAGGCCGAGTATATTTATTCTTTTCCTCGCTTACTAGGGTAGATAAATCAATACTATAAAGAATGTGGACGACTCGTCCATTGTGCCATAACTCGTTAATTTGAATTCTACCGTCCCGCCTTTGAACAGATGTAGAAACCTGCGGCTTAGTCGTTAAACCTTTATCACGAGCAAGTTTTAGGCTTCTAATCTTACCTTCGTAAAATTCTTTTATCTCTTCTTCGCTCTCGACTTCCCTCCAGGATAATGGAAGATTCTCCTTTTCGACCGCTTTGGCTTTTCGCTGCAGTTTTGTTTCCTTACTGTATTGGAGTTTTTCTTCTTGATCAGCAGTGGTGACATAGGCGCCTATAGCGAATGCGAGAAAAACAGCCGCAACGATAAACCACTTCTTTTGTTTTTTCATATGCATAGATGTCAGTTAGCCATCCTTTCTTCTATTCGAGGTCAATTTCGAACGTTTGGTCAATTTTCTTTGAAAATACAATATCTTTTACAGTCACTTCCAGTTGGTTAGCACCTGTCAGTAAATCTTCTTCAATAGTAATAAATGCGCTACGTTCTGAACCACCATATTCTGTTTGTGTAGCTTCACCCTTATCATTTTCTAAGTGAACGACTTGTGGGCGTTCATAGCTTTCACTATCTAAGGGGCTTGGGGAAACACCGATTAGTTTAGTCGTCTGCTCATAATTCTGTGGACGAAAGGCTAAGCTTAAGTCAACTCCCGCTGCACCTCGGCTTGAAATCTCTCTCAGGTAAACATTTGTCTGAAAAGCTTCGGCGACTTTTTTATCGATTCTCTGATTTTCCTGGTTTTTATTTTTAATTTGAGACACATCGACTGAAAAGCTATAGGACGAACCGTTTCGGAGATGAATATTTCTTATTTTTAGGGTGGCTTTCTGCGGTACGGAACGTAAAGGGCGTACAAAACCGATATAGACATCCTCTTGCTTCGTCTCACTAAGATATAAAGATAATGGGATATGTTCATCTTCATCTGTGATTAAGGTGGCATCCAGGGAACGATTGAATTGTGCATGTTCACTTTTAATTTTCAGTTTAATATGGCTGAACTCGATGCCTAGCTTTAACTCAAGAGGCTCGACCATAAGTCCCTCTTGGCTGTAAGCATCATCAAAGGTATAAGTCCCCAAAATGTTTTTGGCTGGATCATATTGATAGTGGATTGGGATGGCGTCCGGTTGATAGGACTGACCTCCAAACTCCAGTTGAAATAGAGTAGATAAGGTTTGGTCAAAAGGAATCGTGTTTTCAGGATCCCACTTGCCAGGAGGGCTATTAGTTTCTGTGATTGGAGGGATCTGCACCACTGTGTATAATCGATTTTCAAAAATGACTCCTTGTTCAAATCGTATCGGCTGTCCAAAGGAGCGAAGCGTCTGGTCCTCTATTCCATCGTTATCTTCTATCGAAATCTGTTTTAGATAGGGAGCATCACCGGGAGGGCCACCTTCAATAAGCGCAGAAAGGTCAATACTGTAGAAAATGTGAATCACGTGACCGCTATGCCAAACTTCATTAACTTGCATCCGTCCGTCTCTGCCAGGAATTGGTGCAGATTGATTGATAGTGGTGGTTACGTTGTATTCCCTCGCTAATTGTAGGCCAGGAATATATTCATCAAAAAAGTCCTGCACTTGTGTATATGTATCCACTTCATTCCATTGAATGGGCAATTGATCTTTATCTACAGGTTTTGCTTTGCGTTGAGGTTTTGAATCTTTTGAGTACGTCAGTTTCTGATCGCTATCTGCAGTCATTACATACGTACCTACTGCAAAAGCAAGGAGGACGGCAACGATACCGATCCATTTGGATTTACTCCGCATGAGGCAGCCGTTCCTTTCTCTGCTGTCACAAACTCCGGACAGTTAATTGTTAAATTTTTCATGACTTTATCCTTATCATAACAGACTATTCTGACCATTTTGTAGTAGAAATAAAAAAAGCCCGTTCTCCAAAAATCGGAGAACGGCTTTACTTGCTGTCTTTATCTGAGTAATGGTGGAGCATCGCATCGCTTTCTGAATCGTCTTCCAGATGCTTAGCTTTTTGATCCGGTGCGAACGCTTTGTTGAATCTCATCGCCTGGCTGAAGACTTCAGCTGCTTCATTGGTTTGCTCGACTTTTCCTCTTCGGGTTCTTCTGTCTTCCATCTTCATCACTCCTTTATTTATCTATTCCTACTGTGTCTTAAGCTGAAACCTTGCTTTTCATCGTGGTAAGATGAAGTAGCTATAGTTATAGAGTTACCGTGTTAGAAATTTTTATGTGTTTAAAAATATAGGAGGAAATTATGAATGAAAAGCTGACGGTTTTTAATGAAGAGGAACAACCGATGGGTGTTAAATCCCGTGAAGACATACATCGGGACGGAGATTGGCACGAAACATTTCAATGCTGGTTTTATGAATTGAATAAAGAAGGCATTTTTGTCTACTTTCAGAAAAGGGCAGAGGATAAGAAAGAATTTCCTGGCTTGTATGATATAACGGCAGCCGGCCATATTGAAGCGGGGGAAGGAGTGGTAATGGCTGGGCTAAGAGAAATAGAAGAAGAGATAGGGATAAACGTTTCTTCTTCGGAATTAATCGCAGCAGGTACATTTAAACAGGATTTAAGCGATGGGAATTTGAAGGACAGGGAAATTTGCAGAGTCTTTCTCTACGCTTGGGATGGAAGGCGAGGCTTTTATATAGGAGAAGAAGTGGCGGATGTAATAAAAGTTGAACTCTATTCATTTAAAGACTTGGTTAATGGTGAGGTGAGGTCCGTCCCTTTTAAGTCAGTACTTACTGAGAATTCTAGTATTCTATCCATCGACCATCTTGTTCCGCATGAGCGTGCTTACTATCAATTTATTATCAAGGCTATTACGGAAAATGTCGAAAAACTTTGACAAACTGTAAATTACCTCTATATAATCATTGATTAATGAGAGAAAGGGAAGGGGAAATTCCAATGACTCGCACATCTTTTAATACGAAAGTAGTTCATCATAAAACGGCCCAGGAACAAATTCAGAACAGTAAGAGTACACCGATTTATCAGACCTCGGCTTTCACGTTCAAAGACTTGGATCATATGGAAAGCTATTATGAAGGAAAAAGTCCTTACCTCTATACCAGGGAAAAGAACCCGAACACCGACGAGTTAGGGATGACCGTGGCAAACCTTGAAGAAGCAGAAGCTGGAGTAGCTACTTCATCAGGGATGTCAGCCATTCTTGCTGGAATTCTTGCTGTTGCAAAGGCTGGTGATCACATCGTGGCGGCCGAGGATCTATATGGAGGCACCCATAAACTGATCACGAAAGAACTGCAAACCTTTGGAATTGAAGTCAGTATGGTATCGTTCTCTGACCTGGAAAAAGTCAAAAGTGACATCAAATCCAATACAAAACTACTATATACGGAATCGATTACCAATCCGTTTTTGCGAGTAGAGAATCTTGCAGAATTGGTAGATGTAGCGAAAAAGTCTGGGGTCAAGACGATGGTCGATAATACCTTTGCCACACCGTATCTTCTACAGCCTTACACAAAAGGGATCGACCTCGTGGTACATAGCGGAACAAAGTACATTGGAGGCCACAGTGATGTTACATGCGGCGTACTAGTCGGGGAAGAGGAGCTCATTCAGAAAGCGACTGAAAAGGTTGTTGCTCTCGGCTCCAATTTAAGTCCATTTGAAGCGTGGCTGACTCAGCGAGGTGCAAAAACGCTTGGCCTCCGAATGAAACAGCAGTCTGATAATGCAAACCAACTGGCGGAAGCACTACGAGACAATCCATCTGTGAAACGAGTCTACTATCCTGAGTATATATCGGAGCAAGGCCATGGAGCTATTGTTACCATTGAGCTTGATCATCAAGTGGATATTGAGCAGTTCTTCCGTTCTTTAGGCTGGATTAAAATTGCTCCGACTTTAGCAGGTGTAGAGACAACCGTTTCGTATCCGGTCAGAACTTCACATCGTGCCTTATCTGAAAAAGAAAGAGAGAAAATTGGAATTAATGATTATGTCATCCGTCTGTCGATTGGAATTGAAGATGCAGAAGATATTATCGCTCAGTTCGAACAATGTATTAATCAATCGATAAAATGATGAATAAGACCTACACAACCTTGTAATTTATGAAGCTTCCTGAAAGTTATTTGGGAAGCTTCTTTTCATTTGTCGATTTATGAAATAAGGGTAGGTGAATGGGCCCTCAAACCATAGTAATAGATGTGAAGGTTAGTCATAATTTTACAAAAATTTCTATTCCTCAATTATAGTTAGTATGCTATAATTCATAATTAGCAAGTTCTACCCTTTTTAAGCAAAACAATCTAAGCACCAGCGAGCGGAAACAATTTAGCATCTAAAGAAGCAATATTTCTTATAAGGGCTTGTTTTAAATTTTATAAGAGAATTTAGCTTTTTTTAAAGAAAACACGGGAAAGCGTTTTCATTTATTTATCTTTTATAGGAGGTTTTGCCATGAAATTAACGACTAAGATTTTTATTGGTCTAATTCTTGGTGCAGTCGTCGGGCTTACCCTGCACTTTGCTGCTCCAGATGTATTCACCACACTAGACACTTATGTATTCAGTCCCCTTGGTACCGTCTTTTTAAACTTAATTAAGATGCTAGTTGTACCGATCGTCTTCTTCTCTATTACTCTAGGAACTGCTTCTTTAGGCGATCCTAAGAAGCTCGGCCGAATCGGTGGAAAAACGATTGCGTTCTTTCTAGCGACTACGACAATCGCAATTAGTATCGCGATCTCATTGGCTTATATTTTCCAGCCGGGAAACATCGATATTGATACCCAAGGTGCAGAATATGAATCACAAAAAGCACCTACGGTTGTTGAAACCTTTACAAACATTATTCCGACCAACCCTATTCAGGCTATGACTGAAGGGAACATGCTTCAAATTATTGCTTTCTCAATATTCATTGGTCTCGCTCTCGCTATTTTAGGTAAGAAAACAGAGGGAATTTATAAACTGATTGATCAAGGAAACGAAATCATGATGTATCTTGTTAACTTGATTATGCGCTTTGCTCCTTATGGTGCTTTCGGATTGCTTGCATCCGCTATCGGAACGATGGGGCTAGAAGGTGCAAAAGCGATGTTCATGTACATGATTGTCGTTATTGGTGCCTTATTCTTACACGCCATTGTAACTTACGCTTCTGCTGTTAAGTTCCTTGGAAACATGAGCCCGGTAGCTTTCTTTAAAGGGTTCTTCCCAGCCATGACTGTCGCATTTAGTACATCCAGCAGTAGCTCCACACTTCCGATCTCAATGAAAACGGCACAGGAGAACTTGAATGTTCCTAAACCGATCAGCAGCTTCGTCCAGCCTTTGGGTGCAACCATTAATATGGATGGAACAGCGATTATGCAAGGGGTGGCCACCATCTTTATCGCCCAGGTTTATGGAACAGAGCTTGGTTTTGGTGCCCTTGTTATGGTAGTATTGACAGCCGTTCTTGCTAGTATCGGAACCGCTGGTGTCCCAGGGGTAGGCTTGATTATGTTAGCGATGGTGTTGAACCAAGTATCCCTTCCTGTCGAAGGAATTGCGCTAATTATCGGTATTGACCGTCTATTGGATATGACGCGTACCGCTCTTAACATCACTGGTGATGCAGCTTGTGCTGTCGTTGTTTCAGAATCTGAGAAGAAACACGGTGTGCAAGAAGAAGCTAGAATGCAAGCTTAATAGCATTGAAAAAGCTGATCTCTCTGGAGGTCAGCTTTTTTGCGTTCCAGGATTTCATTTTGATACAAAGTATTCACAATTCATGGGGGGATTTGTACTATACTAGAACTACTAGTGATTACAGATAGAAAGGGATTTCATATGAAAGTATGGAAATACAGCTTTATTCTACTTTTGCTTATTATTACTGCTTGTGGGCAGAAAATTGAGGGGAATATGTCAGAAGAGGTTCAGGCTTTTAATTTTACGACTCAAGATCAAAATCAGCTTAGTAACGAAGATTTAAAAGGGGAGTGGTGGGTAGCGAACACGATTTTTACAAGCTGCGAGACGGTTTGTCCTCCTATGACAAGGAATATGTCCATTCTTCAAGACAAGTTGGAAAAAGAGGAGTTGGATGTCCAGTTAGTGTCATTCAGTATCGACCCTGAAACCGACACACCTTCCAAACTAAAAGAATATGGAGATAAATTCGGAGCTGATTACAGCAATTGGACATTTTTGACGGGGTATGATTTTCAAACCATTAAAGAGTTTTCGATCAAGTCTTTCAAAAGTCTGGTCGATGAGCTCCCCGATTCTGACCAGTACATGCACGGCACAAGTTTCTTCCTTGTTAACCCTGAAGGGGAAGCCATAAAGAAATATAAAGGAACAAGTGAAGAGGAAATGCAAAAGATTGTAGAAGATCTCAAAAAAGTGAAGTAATGAAGCTTAAAATGGTACACCTATATACGATCATTTCCCTTTAGAATGAGTTTTAAAGGGATATTTTTTATTGAAAAATGATCCAAATCACAATGATGGACGATAGCTAGATGGCAGAGCTCCCAAGGGAAAGGTTAGCCGTGCGTATGCTATGATGGCTGTATCCACCAATAAAGGAGTGTGCTATGAGCAATCGTGATCATGAGCTCTATCTACGGTTGTTTGATGGGGATAAGCAGGCACTTGAATTGTTATATGATAAATATGAAAAGCTGCTTTATTCATTCGTCATTAAATTATCCGGAGATCAGACGTTAGCTGAAGAAGTATTACAAGAAGTTTTTATTAAAATTTGGACACACAAAGCGACGTACGATGAGTCTAAAGGTAAATTCTCATCGTGGATTGTCACCATCACAAGATATACAGCCATTGATCTTATCCGCAAATATAAAAAGCACAATGTTGCTCTTAAAGAAGAAACGGATGTTCCAGAAGAAGAGACAGAGACAACAGAAGACATCGTTGAGTGGAAAGAACAAGGGGAGCAAATTCGCATAGCAGTGAAATACTTATCAGAAGAACAAAAACAAATGGTGGATTTATTTTATTTTAAAGGACTAAGCCAAAGAGAGATAGCGGAACAAACCAGTATACCACTGGGGACGGTTAAAGGTCGAATACGACTCGCCTTAAAACATTTAAAGAAACAATTATCATCCCAGAAAGGAGGGGTGCATGATGCGTAACGAATGTGATCTGTTAATCGATTATTATAATGATCAATTAAGTGAGAAAGAGAAAAAGGAATTTGAAAACCACTTAGAAACGTGCGCGGATTGCAGAAGAGAGCTGGAAGAGTTGCAAATGCTGACAGCTGATTTGCCTTTCGCTTCTGAGCCGGTAGACCCTCCTGAGGATTTGAAAGACCGAGTGTTAGGAAATGTATTTTCCGAGGCATCACCGAGCGCCACGGAAGATGAGGCTGATGAGTTTCCATCTGAAAATGAAACGAATAGCATCGTAGATTTTGATAAGATAAAACAAGATAAAGAAGAAAAACCCATACGTAAGAAACCGGTATGGTTAATACGTGGCCTTGTGGCAGCATTGGTGTTGTCCATTGCCGGAAACTTATATGCCCTGGTTATCGACAATGAGGAAGCGACCCCTGAACCGGATCCGCCTGATGCGCCTGAAGAAGGAACCGACCAGGTGATGAAAAGAGTGCAGCTTCAAGGGGAAGGAAATGGGGCAACGGCTTCTGCTGCCCTTATTCAGCAAAAATCGGGTGATATCCTTACGCTGCAAGCCGAACAGCTTGAGCAGCTAGAAGGAGATGAGGTTTATCAGGTATGGTTGATCCAAGGCGAAAAACCGTTTCGTGCAGGCACATTTGTCGCCAACAAAAACGGAGAAGGTGCGGTCTCTTATTCCTTAGATAAATTGCCGGAAGACACCAATTGGGATGCTGTTGCCATATCTAAAGAACCAGACGCGACGAGTGAAACTCCTCGAGGAGAAGTCATCTTAAGTTCAGAATTATAAATTAAGAGCCTGATGCAGACAGTTTTTGACAGCTGTCTGCAATTTTTTTGTATTTTTTTAAAAAAAAGTGATCCAATCTCTCATCCAGTGCGATAGCTATGTGAATAAACAAAATTAAAGGAGAGATGATAGGATCATGAATTTCAAAAAAGCGTTACTAGTTGTCCCTATGAGTGCGAGTTTATTGCTGCCAACGTCTTTGGATGTCGTGAACGCGGAAGAGCATAAAATGCCTCAAACACAAACGGAGGCAGTAGAATTACGATCTCAGCTAGATAACTTATTTAGTGAGCATGCCTACCTGGCTGTTGAAACCATGAGAAAAGGGGCAGAAGGTGCTGCTGATTTTGAACAAGCAGCTGCCGCTCTTTCTGCTAATACAGAAGATTTAACTGCTGCCATAGAATCGGTTTATGGGGAAGGAGCAGGGAAACAATTTAACGAAATGTGGTCTTCTCATATTGGATACTTTGTAGATTATGTAAAAGCGACAGGAAATGAAGATGAAGAAGCAAAAGAAATGGCGCTGGATGAATTGAACCAATACCGTCAGGACTTCTCTAAATTTATCTCTGACGCAACTGGAAATCGTTTGAAAGCGGATGCTCTAGCTGAAGGTTTACAAATGCACGTCAACCAGCTCATTCGTGCTTTTGATGCTTATGTAGCGGGGAACTATGAAGAAGCTTATATGAAAGAACGCGAAGCAATTGAACATATGTATGGTGTAAGTAAAGGGATGTCCAGTGCAATCGTTAATCAATTCCCAGACAAATTCAACAACACAAAAGCTGTCACCCCAGCAGCCGATCTTCGTTCTAATCTGAACCACCTTCTGAGTGAACATGTTGGACTAGCTACAATGGCGATGCAAAATGGACTGGACGGATCTGAAGATTTTGAAGCGTCCGCTAAAGCTCTGTCGAATAACACAGAAGACCTAACTAAGGCGATTACATCCATCTTTGGTGAAGAAGCCGGTTCCCAATTCAATGACATTTGGACCCAGCACATCAATGACTTCGTTTCTTATGTAAAAGCTACTGCTAATGAAGATGAAACGAAGCAAGAAGAAGCGATGAAAGCTCTGGAAGATTATCGAGAAACTTTCGCTAAATTCCTGGAGCAAGGTACAAAAGGAGAGCTAACTGCTGAGAAGCTAGCACCTAGTCTTCAACAGCATGCGGATTACGTTTTCAATACGTTTGACCAATATGCAGTAGAAGACTATGAAAAAACCTATATGACGTTAAGAGATTCTTATGCTCACATGTTTGGAGCTTCTAAAGCCCTTTCTACTGGAATTGTAGCCGCATACCCTGATAAATTCATGAGTGAAGAAATGCCGGAAGAAATGCCTGATACAGGCTTGGGTGGAACGGCATCAGATCACAACATCTGGTTGTATGCCTCCATTCTTGCAGCCATTGCAGCCACGGGAATCTTCCTGCGTAGACAATCGAAACAGCAGCAGTAATCTACTAGTGTCGACGAAAGCTTTTGAAAGATAAAGAGATTCTTTGTTTATAATAACCCCATATACGGCCGCCTCTTATATAGAGGCGGCCTTTTTATTATACGGGCGTGGTGGCACTGTGATGACCAGTCCTTTAAAATAGAAAAAAGTGTTTCTTAACAAAGGAGTTTAAACAACATGTCAGAAAAGCAAAGAAAACTGCCATTGTATATCCAAATTAAAAATAAAATGATTACCAATATAAAGGAGGGGGTGTGGGGGCCGGGGTCTTCCATTCCTTCAGAAAGTCAGCTGATGGAGCAATTTAATGTGAGCCGCACAACGATTAGGCAATCGATTCGTGAACTTTCCCAAAACGGAGTGCTAGAAACAAGACGGGGGGCTCCAACTAAAGTTCGTCTTGTCCCAGACGAACAAATGGCTAACCCTGGCGTTATCCACCATGAAAGAGGGTCACAATTATCTGTGAAAACCGTTAACGAAAGAAAGAGTAAAGAATTCTACTCTGCTAAAGCTAAATTGAATGTGGATGATCATGAGGAAGTGTTTATGGCAGAAAGGCTTAGACTTGCAGATGATATTCCAATTGGATACCAGCAGATATTTTTGCCATTGGATGTAGCCGAAAAAGTTCACGATCACATAGAAGACGTCTTTGATTTGTTTCCAAAACTGGGGCAGAAAAATATTCATTATACGAATATTAAAGAAGGAATTTCGGCTTCAAGTGCTACTCAACGGGAAGCAGACCTCCTTGGTATCGCAACAGGTGAACCGTTGATTACTATTTCTCGAACAACGCTTGGAGGAGAATCGGTCCCGATTGAGTACAGCCAGACTAAATATCTTCCTTCTTATTTCGATTATCGAGTCGAAATTGGAAATTAAAACTACCTGGCTAACTTATTGCAATAAGTTTTAACTTATCGTAACATTTAACTATTATGTATTGGATAGGAGGAAGATGATGAGTAAGCTATCAAGTATCCGACATGATAAAACTCAAATAGATCTTGTACGTATACGCCAATATCGCTTGGGCCGTGTTAGAGAGCAGTTAAAATCTTTGGGGTACGGTGGAATTGTCATATTCGATCCTGTAAACCTACGCTACGCGACAGGAAGCAGGAACATGCAGGTGTTCATGCTGCGAAACCCAGCGCGTTATGTTTTTATTCCTACGGAGGGTCCAGTTACTTTATTTGATTTTCCGAATTGTGAGCACTTATCAGAAGGAATTGAAACCATTGATGAAGTGAGACCGGCTATCACTTTATCTTATGTCGCTTCAGGTGAAAACCTTTATGATAATGCTAAGGAATGGGCGAAGGAAATTGCAGATCTTATGAAACAACGTGCAGGAGAAAACAAAAAGCTCGCGATCGATTACGTACCTTCTGTCGGGGCGATCGAACTTGCCAAACAGGGAATCGAAGTAGTAGATGGTCAGGAGCCGATTGAGCATGCCCGAAGTATTAAAAATAAACAAGAAATTGAAGCAATGAAAATTTCCGTTCGAACAGCTGAAGAAGGCATGATTCGTATGCAGCAAGCGTTAGAGCCTGGAATTACAGAGAATGAGTTATGGTCCTATCTTCACCAAACAAATATCCAGCAAGGCGGCGATTATGTTGAAACAAGGCTGCTCAGTTCCGGGGCGCGTACAAATCCCTGGTTTCAGGAGTGCAGCGATAAAGTGATTAACGATGGAGAATTAGTTTCTTTTGATACAGATATGAATGGTCCCTTCGGTTATTTCACAGACATCAGCAGAACGTTCTATTGTGGAGATGGAGAGCCTACAGACGAGCAAAAACGTCTATACCAAACGGCATACGAACAGATTCAATATAATACTGAACTTCTAAAACCCGGAATGACTTTTCGGGAGTATGCGGAGAAGAGCTGGAGAATCCCGGATGAATTTTTCCCGAACCGTTATTTCACGGTCGCTCACGGTACAGGCTTGAGCGGAGAGTATCCTTATATTGTTTACCCTCAGGATTTTGAAGAAAAAGGCTATGATGGAGTTATTCAGGAGAACATGGTTCTATCTGTAGAGAGCTATATTGGTTCTCCAGGTGGAAAGGAAGGCGTCAAATTAGAGGAACAATTGCTTGTGACAGAAGACGGAGTCGAAAACTTTTCGGACTTCCCATTTGAACAAAAGCTTCTGAGATAATTAATGTAAAAAGAACTGCTTCCTATTGGAGGCAGTTCTTTTTTGCATTTGATGTAAATGAACGAAGCATCTAATTCCCCTACGTGTATGCGAGTCGATAGATGGGTATAAATATAATAGATTATGTGGAAGAGGTGGTTCTGGTGTTTTATTCGGTTACTTTTCAAAAAATCATTTATTTGACCGCCATTGGTGTTATTATTGGAGCTATTGTCGGCTTTACTTCGGTACTGGGTTTTGACCTGGACGGGTCAGTCTTTGTGTTATCCATGTTCTTAAGTATATTAAGCGTTTACGCAACAGCGATGTATGCGGAATTGTATCATATTCGTGAAGCGATCAACCAAGAAAGAAAACGAAGATAGTTATAATAAGCTGATGCCTTGGCATCAGCTTATTTTATTTCCAGGAAGTCTGGTTATTAAAAGTAGAAATGATGTTTTCTAAAACCTCTGAAAAAAGCTGAATGCGAGAATTACCGTATAAAACAAGGCGATGATAGCCATGATCCAGTAGCTTTTTTTGGACAACGAACGAAAAATGACGTAAAAGGTAACCATAACAACCAATAAGACGAACATCCAATATAATATAGTCATAAATTCGAGCCTTTCAACGGGAGCCATCTACTCCTTTTTGTTCATCATAGTTTTCAGATTCAAAGCTTTCAAGTATTTTAATTTTGTCTCGTTTAAGCTGAGAATTATTTGGGAATGGTAGAAGATAGCAGCTATGGCAAGAGAGTGGGAGGGGATGGGATGCTCATTGGTGATTGGATATGGAGTGCGGGTAAATGACAATCTACGAAGGAGTGTTTCTAACGATCACTCTAGTATGGTTAGCTGAATTCGTCATTTTCCGCAATTCACCCTCTGCCCAGGGAGGCCGCCTTGAGAAGAAGTCTTTTCCCATTATTCTTGTGTCGGTTCTGTCCGCTGTTTTTGTTTCGCTTATTATGCGTGAATGGCAGGTCGGAATCGTCTTTTCAAAAGGACTCTGGTGGTTTGGAGTGTTGCTTTATGCTAGTGGAGTTTTCTTGAGGTATTGGGGTATTCTTCATTTGAAAGAACAGTTTACGAGAGATGTCTCAGTCAGAGAAGGTGACCGTCTTGTGAGTACGGGGCCATATAAGGTACTGCGGCACCCCTTATATACAGGGTTATTTTTTATCATCCTAGGTTTCTGCCTGGGAGTTGGAAATGTATGGACCGCTCTGATTTGCGGCACAATCTTAGTCTTCGCCTTGCTGCATAGAATTCACATAGAAGAAGCGATGCTGATTGAAGCTCATGGAGAGAGGTATAAACAGTGGTGTCAGTCGAGGTATAGGCTGGTCCCGTTTGTCTATTAATCTTGGAGGTGGAAGAGTTGAAACAAAAGACAGCGATTGTTGTTGGTGCTGGTTTAGGTGGAATGTCTGCAGCGATCCGTCTGACGGCGGATGGTTATGATGTCAAACTGATTGAGAAGAACAGTAATTTAGGTGGCAAGCTTAATAGAAGAGAAGGAAAAGGCTTTACCTTTGATACGGGACCATCTATTTTAACAATGCCATGGGTGTTGGAGCAGTTGTTTGAAAGTGTTCATCGTCGTCTCGAAGACTACATAACAGTCGAACGAGTAGAACCTCAATGGCGTACCTTTTTTGAAGACGGCACACAGCTTGATGTCACAAGTGATCTTCCAACAATGCTAGAGGAAATGGCGAAGGTGACAGAGAGACCGAACCGTAAGCTTACGGATTTTCTGTCATACAGTCAGGACATGTACGAGCTGTGTATGAAGAGTTTCTATAAATACAGTATTGAAGACTTAAAAGATTTGAAGAGCCATCATAAATTGAAAGAACTCCTGCAGATGGATCCAATGAGTACAGTAGCCAAATCCACCCATAAACATTTTGACAATAAGTACTTGGAGCAGCTATTCAACTTCTTTGTCATGTATGTAGGCTCAAATCCGTATTCCTCCCCGGCCATCCTCAATCAATTGGTCTATGTCCAGCTCGGTTTAGGTATTCATTATGTCAAGGGCGGCATGTATCAGATCGCTGAAGCTATGGGACGTTTAATGGATGAACTGAGGGTCGATGTTCAGCTCAATACTCCTGTGAAGCAATTTGTAGTTGAAGAAGATTCAGTTATCGGTGTCGAAACAGAGGATGGAACGATTCATGAGGCAGATGTGGTTGTATCTAATTTGGAGGCTATTCCTGCTTATCGAAGGCTTGCACCGAATACATCCAAAGTGAAGAAAGAAACGAAGAGCTTAGAGAAAAAATTCGATCCAACGGTATCAGGTTTAGTTTTACTGCTCGGAACAGATAAGAAATTTGAAAATCTTAAGCATCATAATTTCTTTTTCTCTGAAGATCCAGAAAAAGAATTTAAGCAAATCTTTGACCAAGGAAAGCCAGCAGATGATCCCACGATCTACATTGGAATCTCGGCGCGTTCAGACGAAACACAGGCTCCGGCTGGTAAGGATAATTTATTTGTTCTTACGCACGTTCCGCCTCTTTCTAACAAAAAACGTAAACCGATTGACTGGGATCAGTATCGGGAAACTGTGCTGAATAAACTTGAAAGAATGGGCATGACTGGATTGAGAGATTCCATTGAATTCGAATATCGATTCACGCCTGAAGACCTGGAATCGCTATACGGACCTAACGGCGGTTCGATTTACGGTATTGCAGCTGATAAGAAAACCAACGGCGGTTTCAAAGTCCCTTCCAAGAGTCAAATTTATAATGGCTTGTATTTTGTAGGTGGATCCACTCACCCGGGTGGAGGCGTTCCTATGGTCACATTATCCGGCCAGTTGACCGCTGATCTGATAAAAGAGCAAGAAGTAAAAGAGCCTGTGAATCAATAGAGGAAAAGACCAGCAGTTAGCTGGTCTTTTTTTACTGTTTTAGACAATAAAGAGACGGGAATGGGTAGTAGATGCAACAATAGCGAACAGGACGAAGGGGTTTTCTCATGAGCAGTTGGTTAGTTTTTACATTATTTTTCTTATCTGGAATAAGCACATTTTTTATTGCCTCAAGATTATCGATTTTTGGGGATGCAGTAAAGGAGAAAAGTCGAGTCTCTTCTGCGTTTATGGGGGCGATCATTGGTATCGCTATCTCTTTACCTGAACTTACTTCGAGCGTGACCGCTATAATTATAGATAGTCCGGATTTAGCCGTAGGTAATTTAGTAGGCAGTAACTTATTTAATATCATGGGGCTGGCCATTTTTGATATCGTTTATCGCAGGTACCAGATTATGACCCACGCCACGATAGAAAGTAAACTATATGGATGGCTAGTCATTCTAATGACGTTAATCGTCATTTTAGGGCTGAGCTTAACTCTGCCTACCCATGTCTTCCATATTAGCTATACGTCCATAGCAATTATTTTGATTTATTTTATTGGCTCAAAATATATTAATGATCGAACAGAGTATAAAGGGCGCAAAGTGAAAAGGCAAAACGACAGATACGAGGAATATACCTACAAACAGGTTCTTATAAGATTTATCGGCTCTGCGGTTGCAATTATGGTAATAGGAAGTGTGTTGACCCTGACCGCTGATCGAATTTCTACGATTACAGGAATTGGTGCATCTTTTATCGGTTCATTCCTTGTGGCTATCAGTACATCTTTGCCTGATGCAGTGAGTGTAGGCACAGCATTGAAGATAAGAAACTTTAATTTAGGAATTAGTTCCTTATTAGGAAGTAACGCGTTTAATCTTATGATATTAGCGATTACAGACGTGATGTACTTCAGAGGTAACTTATTAGAAAATGCCGGTCCAGCGAACTTAATCACGGGTTCTGTATCTATCGTGTTCATTCTGCTTATCATTTTAAGTATCACAAGAAAAAAGGCCACGTCGTGGAGTTATTTGCTGCCATCCTTGCTGATTATCGTAAGCTATTTCGTAACGACGTACCTCGTCTTTCAAATAAAATAAAAAAGCGGCTTATTGGCCGCTTTTTTAATGTTCTTCTGTTGTTCGTTCTTGTACTCGGTTTTTCTTCCTGAACGGAAGCCACCAGTTCCAATCGCCTAATAATTTCATTAAGCTTGGCACTAATAACAAGCGGATGATGGTCGCATCAATAAAAATAGCAATGGCAATACCAATTCCAATTTGTTTGACGGGCACCACGCCTGTAAAAGCAAATGCGCCCGTGATGACTATCATGATGAGAGCAGCAGATGTAATGATTTTACTTGTATTAGCTAAGCCCTGAATCGTGGATTCCGTATTGTTACCGTTTTGTAAGTAGAATTCGTGAATTCTTGATATCAGGAAGACTTCATAGTCCATGCTTAAACCGAAAACAAGACTGAATACAATGACAGGTAGGATTAACGCAATATCAGCTTCATTTAAACCGAAGTGACCACCTTGGAAAAGCCAGACGAGTATCCCGAAAGTTGAAGTTAATCCGATGACATTCATTAGGATTGCTTTCAAAGGAATAAAGAGGGAACGGAACGCAATCATGAGAATAATGAACGTAGATATGAGTATGATCGCCAGAGTATAACCGATTTTATCCAAGATTTCCGTATATATTTCTTGGTTGAACTTCGGCTGTCCCCCAAACTTCATAGCAACCCCCCATTCTCCTGTTGACCAATCCGTCATTAAGGATTGCGCTTCCTGTGAATTGGCTGGGACGGTAAGGTTTACAGGGATCATCAACTTATCATCTGAGATGAACTGTTCAATAACTGGATCAAGCTGCTTGCGTGCTTGAGACTGTTCCAGGGAAGCGTTTAATTTTTCGACTGAGTCAATATCACTTGCTGTAAAGAGGGTATTAACTGAATCTACAATTTTTGGTTCGGTAAGCTCATCCTGTAAATCTTTCATCTGCTCTAATCCTTCTTTATCAAGCCAACCACCTTTCCGCTCCGCGATAACGTAAGCAGTGCTTTCTTGATCTTCCATAAAGGTGTCCTCAATCGTTTCGTAAGCAGCTCTTGAATCATAGCTCTCAGGCAGTGAGTTGATCGTTGGGATTGATACTTGCATCCCGCTTACTGGAAGGACACCGATTAACAAAATAATCAAGGAAAGAAAAGCAATAATTACCGGATGCTTCATTACCCCTTGAGCAAACGTACGCCACCTTGGCGTCGTATCTTTATCCGTCGGGATTACCCGCCACTTGTTCAGATTAGGACCTAACAAGTACAGGATTGCAGGTAAGAGAGTGAGTGTGGCAAATACTGCCCCTACAATGACAACCGTCCCCCCGATAGCAATATTTCGAAAAATGTCTACTTCAATTACACTCATAGCTGCAAGACCAATAAATACGCATACCGCTGAAAAAAGGATCGAGCGTCCAGCTGTTTGAATGGTTGTCATTAAAGCCTGGGCTTTATCGTGCTTTTGTATCTCTTCTCTGTATCTATTTATGAATAAAAGGGCAAAGTCTATGCTTAAAGCGAGTCCAATCATAGGTGAAATATTCAAAATGAATATAGAAAGCTGCATTTCTTGTCCGATCAGGGCTAAAATACCGAAGCCAAATAGGATCGTGATGCCTCCCATGATTAGCGGTAGAAGTGAGGCAACAACGGTACCAAATGCCGCCAGCAGGATTAGTAAAGCGACAGGCAGCCCGATAAGCTCTGCGCGCTTCAAATCGTCTTGACTAGCTTTATTGATGTCTTCAGAAATGACAGGAGCTCCTGTAAGGATGACGTTGTTCTGATCCTTTGTAATCTCCTCCATATCTTTGATGACATTCCCCATGTCCAGGGATTCATCATCAAAGTGAAGGGCAGCATAAGCGATGTCGTCTTTCATCATCGACTTGTTATCCAGAGGAGATTCTATGTTTGACGCTGCGTCTAATTCCTCAATTTTATCAAGTGTTGTTGAAATAGTATGTTCATCTCGATTTTTAAACAGTATGAGGATGGTGGACTCTGGGAAATCAAAAGTTTCATTCAACTCATCTTTTATTTCTTCAAATTCTCCGTCTGTTTTGAAACCATCCCCTTCTAATAGGGATGGGAGCTGGACGGCAAAATATCCGAGGGTCACAGCAATAACGATCCACAAGGCAAGGAACCATTTATAGGAATGGACGATAAGGGATGAAAGTTTCCGCATGCTCTTACGAACTCCTTTTTCTTAAAGGTTTTATTTAAGGTATTGTTGATTTATCCACGTTAGAATTTATTCCATTAAATAGCAGTATTCTTGAAGACTTGATTTCGAGATAACTTCAGTTCGTAACGGTAAAAAAGTAAGGGGTGGATGGAAATTAATTTAACGAACCCTTAAGAATTGAGTTTCAGTATCCAGAGGGTGGCTTTAATGAATTCTTCTCAATAACAGAGCGTTAAAAATGCCCCTAAAAAGCTGTTCCTATGGTACTGATAAGTGTGCTTCTGAACTGAAGAATCTACTACCTCATAATGGTGTTTCCGTTCATTCCAATAAACATAAAGGTGAGGAGGGAAATGGTGAGACTCCTGCGGGAATGGAATGGCTGGCAAGGCCCCAAAGAGAGCATAGCGAACGAGGAGGCTTGCCGTCATCTCCGCGGGGAGAGCGAGCCATTTCCTCGAACACCTATCCTGGCTCAAGGCCACGGAAACGGACCATCCAAAAACATGCAATTATCTCAAATTCAAGTCGAGGAATAGGAGGCTTATTTTTGTAGGGTGGAAGTTCTAGCTTGTTGGTTAAGCAAGGTAAAAAAAACTTCTGTTATTTAATAATTGACCTTTACACATACAAATCATACTCTTTTTCCTAAAAATTGAAAACTGATAATTCTTGAGGTGTGAATTTGGAATTTTAGTGGAACATATAGGAAACAAAGCAGAGAGGGGGAAACAAATGCAGTTTCCGGATTATCTGATGAAAGAGGCCGAAAGAAGAATGGAACCTTATGACGTGGAAGGTTTCGTTTTAGGACATGGAGATGCAAATGGAAAGGTCATGCTCATTGGGGAGGCTCCAGGGGAAAATGAAGCGTTAGAGGGGAAGCCTTTTATAGGTCGTGCAGGAAAAGAGCTTGATAAACAATTAGAGGAATTAGGATTGAAAAGAGAAGATATCTACATTACGAGTGTTGTGCGAAGTCGTCCTTATAAATGGGTGAAAACGAATAAGAAAAATGCTGGAGGAATAAGAAAGGCCAATCGAAAACCGAACCAAAAGGAGATCAATGCTCATGCTTCGCTTCTGGATTACCAAATTGAAAAGATGAAGCCTGAGATTATCCTTACGCTCGGTGGAGTGGCCTTCGAGAGGTTAACGGGGAGGAAAGACAAAATTAGTGAAATAATTGGCACAGTCATAGATACTCCCGTCATGAAAGTAAAAGACGCAGACAAGGGGATTTATGAACCTTCAGAAGAGACTTATCGCGTGATTCCGCTTTATCATCCCGCATCCGTATTTTATAACCCGAAAATTAAACAAACGATTGATCAGTCACTGGAACAAGTGAAACAATTTTTATCGAACTAACATAGAGAGATCTGATGTTACGGCTTTTGATTTCTATGGTGAGATTACTGGGCTGCTTGGATGTTCCTTTTCTTAAAGACAAAATATCCTTGATTACTAATAGAAGAGGAACCAATTCCTGTACTCCGTGTACTCTGGATGGCAATCATCTCATTTTTGTCTCTGCCCTTGATACTGTAAATCTTCGCCTCTGGAAAAAAGGATGAAGAGTTCCTTCTTAATGCTCTCTCTTCTGCCGAGTCTTCTTTTTTTACTAATCCAAGGATTTCATTCAATTCTTCAGGATCCACAAGCTCACCAGTTTGAACGAACTGTTCATTATTAAGGATGACATAAGTCTCTCTGATCATTGTTGAGCTCGCTTCTGTTGAAGTGAATGACTTTTCATCTAAGGTTTTGTCATTGAAGACTGCTATCTTAGAACCAAAAGACATCGTTTTTTCCGAATGCATCGAAGCGGTGTGAATAGGTGTACCTGAATGGGTATCTAATATTTGCAAACAGAAGAAGGTAATCAATGCGATCGTGGGAAGAGAAATCATTAAAGAAACCCGGAGCTGCTTAGAACCGTTTGGTTTATACATTCTTGCTATTACAGTTTTGTGAGTGTGTTCTTTATCGAAAGAAACTTTGTCCTGCTTAACTTTCTTATCTATCTTTTTTAGTTTGTGAGCAAGTAAATCATTCATTTTCAGAACTCCCTTCTGTAGTCAGCTGATCTTGAAGGAGTTGTCTGGCCCGGCGAAGTCTTGTTTTAACCGTATTCGGGCTTGTTTTCAGTACTTCGGCCAGCTCTTTTATTTCAAATTCTTCGAAGTAGTATAAAATGATGATTTCTCTGTATTTCTTCTCAAGCTTCAAAACTTGATCCACCAGTTCTTCATCATTACTCTTTATAATCAGTCGTTCTTCTGGCGTCCCATCTTTAGCGGGGATACTCCGGAACAAGTCAGCCCCTTTTTTCACTACTCTACGGATGTATGAACTTTTAAGGTGGTCTTTACATAAGTTGACATTAATTTTATACAACCAAGTTTTTATGCTGGACTGATCTCTGAAAGTGGGATATTTTTGGTATGCTTTAATAAAGGTTTCCTGCGTAATGTCTTCCGCTATGGAATGATCCTTAACGTAAGAATACGCTAACCATTTTAAATCATGGCCGTAGTTAGAAATCCATTCTTCTACCATGTCGTCCATTTTTGGTTCACATGTATAAGATTGAGAGCGTTTTTTATGTATCAATTTATTCCACCTCATACTATAGACGACATTCCCTTCCTTTAGGTTTTGATAGAATGGATAATAGTAAATCTCTCTTTACATATTTCGATAAGAAACTAGAAAATCCTTGTTTTCTTTGATGAGTCAGGAGGAGTAGGTATGAAACGTCCGGGGTTTTTGATCGCTGTTGCCGGGGTTATTCTAATCATCCTATGGAAGGTGATTTTTTACATAAGTGCTATCGATTTAGCTTTAGGATTCGCTTTCTTTGTTCTTGTGCCCTTGTTACTAGATGAGGTTGTTCAGCAGGCTGATAAAAACAGAGCAGAACGTTGGTTGAAAAATGTTATGCAATCCTCCTTGCCTTTTGCTGGTGCGGGGGCTATCGCCGTCACTTTGCCGTCCGGAGGAGATGCAGGGTGGTGGGCGGCAATCTGGTTTTTTTATACGCTCCTGATCGCCTTCGGAGGCCTTATGCGATTATTGGCAAGAGGGTTCAGGCCGATTGAAGAAGCTATCATTGATATAGGCTTAATTTACATTGCAGTTGGAGGCATGTGGCTTCTAATTTCTAGTGCTGGATGGGCTCGATATCTTCCTTATTCAGAATCCATTATTCAGCTTACAGCGATTCATTTTCACTATGCTGCCTTTGTGCTGCCATTAGTGACAGGCTTCTTTGGCCGTTATCGAGCAGAAGAGAATCGAATAAGAAAAAGGTATTTCCTGCGTCCTTATGCTGTATTAGCCTTAGGAGTGGCCGTTGGTCCATTTCTAGTAGCTTTGGGGCTTGATCAAGGGCCGCCTGTCGAAACGTATTCAGTAACTCTCTACGTTATAGTATTAGCGTGGCTATGCATTTGGTGGTTTTGGATGTCCGTGGATTTTAAGGCGTGGATATCAACAGCTTTGCAATTATCGTCTATCATTTTGCTGGGAACAATGGGGTTATCTTTTTTATACAGCTTAGGATTGTTATACGAAACAGAGTGGCTGAATATAGGAGAAATGGTCCGCTATCACGGACTTTTCAATGCGTTTGGCTTTTCTATTCTCGCGGTTCTGGCATGGAGAGGTGTTCATGCGCCCGTAAGGCATTCGTATACAGCTTTTCCCATCAGTCAATTACGTGCCAGGGGTTATGTTGGGAACGATGTGGTTTCAAGAAAAGAGTGGATCTCCAGGCACGAATATGTCACTGGATTGATCCCGGATTGGCGGACCTTAACAAGTAACCACTTTAACCCTGAAAGAGTGGAGGCTGGTGTGAGGGATTTTTATCTACATACAAACAGTTACAACATGGAGGCAAGGGTAGCATGGCATAAGGGGTTTCGTTGGGTTTCCAGGTTGATCCGTCACGTAACGAACCGGTTCGGGCAAGTGAATATTCCAGCTTCCGGGGACATACAAATGGAAGGGGATCTTGTTTCCATTTCAGATCATAAGGATGGAAGGAAGCAGGTTAGAGCCTGGATTAGAAAGGACTCCCAGACAAATGCCCCGATTTTCACAGCCTTGTATTCGTATCATAAGAAGCATGAGGATGCCTATATGAATATAGCTTTACCTTTTCCTAGAGGGATGATGACGGGGGTGTTAAAGCCTGTGGAAGACGGAAAAGGGGGCTTATTGTTAACGAGTCACCTCAGAAAAGATGCCAGGGGGGATGAAGGAATCTATTTCACATTGGGAGATTGGACGATGCGTATGCCCTTAAGAGAATGGTTCCATGTAGTGGAAGAGAAAGAAGGGAAGCTACGTGCAGAGCATCATTTATCCTTAGGCCGAATTCCGTTTCTCTCGATCTACTACACGATTAAGAAAATGAAATAAACGGAGAGGTGGTCTTTTCTCTCTTTTATTACTCCTCAGGTCATCCATATTCTGGATGACCTGAGGAGAGGGTGAGACATTTTCTCTTTAGTAATTAGTAGACTGTGCTATAATAAAAGAAAATCAGGTTACAGTCGCCTCTGTAACCTGATTAGATACCGTTCGAATATTTGATTTGATGAAAAGGCCCCTCTCCTAGTTGAGTAAGGGGTCTATTTTTTATTGTTTATTTTTATGATCAGCGCAAGGAGTGTAAGAATGAATGTTCCAAACGCCAGCATGATCATAAGAGCTTCATATGTGCTTATGATAGGCCTCACTCCCTTTCTATCGCCACCTATCCCAATCCTAGTAGAACGGTATCTATATACAAGGATACCATATTTTTACCCAAAACAAGAACATTTGTTCGTATATATTTCGAAAATAGCCAGAACGGACCATAAAAACACCTCAGGTCATCCAGATATTGGATGACCTGAGGTGGTAAATTATGGGTGGTAATTCCTGGTCTACTGGGCGGTTTTATGGGTGCTTTTTGGCTTGGGCTGGCTGTCGAGACGATCGAGTCTGTGCAGCAGTCCTACACCAAAATCGCTATCCGCGCCTGGATTTTCATTAAAGATGCTGCGGCTGGATTCGTAAGCGGTCGAACCGTGTTCAGCAAAATCCAGACCAGAAATTTCTTCTTGCCGGGATACACGAATGGTTCCTGAAGCTGCTTTAATAGCAAGGACGGCTACTGCAGTAGCGGTCATTGTCCAAGCTATTACAGCTAAGACACCTAAAGCCTGGATTCCCAGTAATGCAAATCCGTCTCCGTAAAAGAGTCCACCTTCGACAGAAAAGAAACCGACAGCGATGGTACCCCAGATTCCACAGACGCCGTGTACAGCAATTGCTCCGACTGGGTCATCGATACGAGCGACACGATCAAGAAATTGGACAGCCTCAACAAGGATAACTCCGGCTAGTAAGCCAATAACGATAGCCCCCACTGGTGACACGTTCGCTGTACCTGCGGTAATACCAACTAATCCGGCCAACGCTCCGTTTAGAGTCAAGGAAGCATCGATTTGTTTAAATTTAGCGTAGGAGAATAGAGCAGAACCGATCACGCCTCCTGATGCAGAAAGCAATGTGGTGGCTATGACAGCTGGAATCAAGGATGGATCTGCGGCTAATGTACTTCCGCCGTTAAAACCGAACCAACCGAACCAAAGGATGAATACACCTAGTGCACCTAATGGTATGTTGTGGCCAGGGATAACATTGACATTTTTTCCATTGTATTTACCAAGGCGGGGTCCTAGGAACATAACGGTCACAATAGCTCCAAGTGCACCGGTCAAGTGTACAACCGTGGAGCCAGCAAAGTCTACAAAGCCTAGTTCTGACAACCAGCCGCCTCCCCAGACCCAGTGACCGACAACAGGATATATAAATCCTGTCATCAATACAGTAAGAAGAAGGTAGGAGCTTAATTTCATACGTTCAGCAACTGCTCCTGAGATGATTGTCGCGCATGTTGCGGCGAATACAGCTTGGAAAACGAAGAATCCGATTTGATCTTCCTGACCACTAAGAAGGAAACCATCTAATCCGATGATTCCGCCACCGGAGGTTCCAAACATAATGCCGTAGCCGACAACAAAGTAGAGGACAGAAGCGATGGAGACTGTCATGAAGTTTTTCATAAGAATATTAAGAGCATTTTTGGAGCGGGTGAAGCCTGATTCGACCATAGCGAATCCAGCGTGCATGAAGAAAACTAAAAATGCGGCAATCATAATCCAGACCATATCGACAGATTCAAGGACGGCTTCAGGAGTTACAGCAGTTTCGGCACTTGCTACAATGGGAAATCCTAACAAAGCGAATAAAAACAGGGGAATGATTTTTTTCATTAGTAAAGATCCTTCCTTCCGAATAATAGATTAGATTAATGCGGACTTGCCAGATTCTCCAGTACGAATGCGGTACACTTCATCAATAGTAGATACGAATATCTTTCCATCACCGACTTCGTTCGTGGTGCATGAATCGGTGATGACATCAATGATCGATTCTACTTCGTGATCTTCAAGTACCATTTCTACCTTCACCTTTGGATAGAGCTTCACTTCAAAACGGCTGCCTCTAAAAATCCCCTCCTGTCCTTTCTGCTGTCCGCAGCCAGCGACTTCTGAAACCGTCAATCCTTTTACTCCAAGGTGATCAAGGTTTTGTCTTAGTGTTTGAAAGGCTTCAGGTCGAATTATTGCCTCAACTTTTTTCATGCATCTACTCCTCCTTAGATTTTTGTGTAAGGTTTTCTAACACAAAGAGTAATGAATAAATATAATCTTAAAGTAAATATTCTGAAAAATCAATAGAGTATTCCGGTTTAATGTAAGGAAAACTAACATGAAACCGTTTTAATTACTTTGCTATCAAGATTTAAGAAATTGAGAAAAAATATAAAAAGCCCAAATGATCCAGCAGCTGAGCTGGATCATTTGGGTAATAAAGCTGGCGATGGTGCCGGGTTTGTTAAGCAGGTTTCAGTAGTATCAGGTATCTCCGGGTTGTACAGTTTCTTATACCGACTATACGCAGGTTCACTACAATTCATCAAAGCCATTTGTTTCGGAAACTTTTGTGTACTGTCTTGATTTTTGTTCAAAGAAGTCCGATTTGCCTTCGTCAACCTCTTGATAGGCGCGTATCCATTTCAATGGGTTTTTCTTATACTCAGGAAAAGGCTTTTCAGCTCCTAGCTGCTTGCTTCGTTTATTCGCCATAAAACGGATGTAATCCTCCAAATCATGAATAGGAATACCCGGAAAGCGGTCTCCGATGATATGGTGAGCCCATTTAATCTCTAGATTGGCCGCTTTCGTAAAGGTTTCTTTTACAAAATCAAGATATTTCTCTTCATTAAGCTCTGGGTTTTCATTCAGGGTCTCTTTAAATATACGGGCAAACAAGGTGACGTGGATTTGCTCATCCCGATTAATGTAATTGATCATGGTGCTTGTTGAGACCATCTTATTGTTACGAGCAAGGTTATAGAAAAAGGCAAACCCGGCATAGAAGAATAAACCTTCCAGCACAACGTCATATACGATGGATTTTAAGAACGATTCGACTGAAGGGGAGTCTGCAAATTCCTCATATCCATCTGTAATGAATTGGTTGCGCTCGATTAATATTTCATCATGCTTCCAATACTCGAAAATCTTTTCCTGTTCTTGTTGATCTACAAGTGTAGAAAGAACGTAAGAATAGGACTGGTTATGAACAACCTCTTGAAAAGCAAGAACCTGCATGAGAGCAGACAAACTGGAATCTGTTAGATAATCGGCAATCTTTCCCGAATAGTCGGTTTGGATAGAGTCCAGAAAAGCCAGGAGTCCAATGATTTTCTTGAAAGATGACTGTTCCTGATCGGATAAGTTCTGCCATTGTTTTAAGTCGTTGCTCATATTGATTTCGTTAGGAATCCAAAAATTTGCGAGCATGTTTTTATACATCGGATAAGCCCAGGAATATCGTGTATCGTCCCAGTTTAACACGTTAGAACTTCTTCCATTAATGATACCGGTGGAAGCATTCGGGGCCTTATGGTCAATTAGTTTTCGTTTTTGTATATCGATCATGTTAGGTGCCTCCTTTAAGATGAACAACTCTCGCAGTCGTCGTATTCACCCTGGCTTGAAGTGGAGCGGGTGTAATAAGTCGTTTTCAATCCTTGTTTCCAGGCGTCTATATGCAAAGCTAGAAGTTCTTTCGCATGAATGGTGTTGCGTACATATAGATTGAAGGAGATTGATTGATCGACGTATTTTTGTCTGATGGCATTTTGTTTAATGCTCCAGTGCTGATCAATGTCATAAGCCGATTTGTAATACCAATATGTCTCTGGAGTTAAGTCGGGTGCTGTCACTGGAATCTTATAATCCTTTTTCTCTTCCGAATAGAACTTTTTGAAAATCGGATCGATGCTTGCTGTACTACCAGCAATAAGGGAAGTGCTGGAGTTTGGAGCCACAGCGAGTAAATAACCGTTCCTCATTCCTTGTTTCTTCACCTTGACCTGTAAGGATTTCCAATTCCAGGTCCCTTCCTTGTTGTAGGAACGTTTTTCAAAGAAATCACCTGTCTCCCAATCTGAACCTTCAAATAAAGGATAGCTTCCTTTTTCTCGCGCAAGATCACTGCTTGCTTCAATCGTGTAGTAAGCAATTGCTTTATACACTTCATGCACATAATCAAGAGCCTGTTCTGATTCCCATGCAATCTTTTTCTTCGCAAGCAGGTGCGCCCAGCCAAACGTTCCAAGTCCAATTCCTCTGTAGTTTCGGTTTGTCAACTGCGCTTGAAGGACAGGGATTGTGTTTTGATCAATCACATTGTCGAGCATGCGGACTTGGATCGGGATTAGTTTTTTCAATACACCTTCAGGAATGGCTCGTCCTAAATTAATACTTGATAAATTACATACGACAAAGTCTCCTGGTGATTTCACCGAAATGATTTTTCCGTCCTCTACATATTGTTCCTCCTGAATGGTAGGGCGCTGGTTTTGAGTAATCTCTGTGCATAGGTTACTACAGTAGATCATGCCTGCGTGGTTATTTGGGTTCATCCGGTTGACTTCATCTCTATAAAACATATAAGGAGTTCCTGTTTCCAATTGACCGACCATAATGCGTTTCATAATGTCTATGGCAGGAACTTTTTCTTTCGATAGTTCAGGATGTTCCACGCACGCCATATATTTGTTCCGGAACGATCCTTCCCCTCGTTTTTCATCAAAAGAATCCTCAAGTGAAAAGCCCATAACATGGCGCACTTCATGAGGGTCGAACAGATACCAGTGTTCTCGATTTTCAACAGCTTCCATAAACAAGTCGGGAATGGAAACGCCTGTGAACAAGTCATGGGTACGCTGGCGTTCATCACCATTGTTTAATCGACTATCTAAAAATGGAAAAATATCCTTATGCCAAACATCCAAATAAACGGCAACAGCCCCTTGACGCTGCCCTAATTGATCCACACTGACTGCTGTATTGTTTAACTGCTTCATCCATGGCAGAACTCCTGATGACACTCCTTTAAATCCTCGGATATCGCTTCCTCGGCTGCGAATTTTACCTAAGTACACTCCGATTCCGCCGCCGTGCTTACTAAGGTTGGCGATATCAGTGTTACTGTCGTAAATCGACTGAAGGCTGTCATCAATGGTATCTATAAAGCAAGAGCTCAGTTGTCCGTACCGTTTTCCTGCATTCGCAAGCGTAGGGGTGGCAACAGTCATATATAGGTGGCTTAAGGCCCAATACGCTTCTTGTACTCGTTGTAGCCGGTGGCTTTTCTCTTCTTGAGCCATTAACATCATGGCGATGATCATGAATCTTTCCTGCGGCAATTCAAACGTTTCCTTGGATTTTGAGCTGGCCAAATAACGATCGCTCAACGTTTTGAGACCAATGTACGTAAAAAGGTGATCTCTTTCTGGCACAATCGCTGTTTCGAGCTGCTTTATTTCATGCTTTTCGTAATATGTAAGAATCTTTGGTGTATAAATGTCTTCTTCAATCAAAGTTTCAATTAGGTGAAAGAAGTTTTCGTAGGGCTTTTCCTGGCCACGGTTTTTTAGTGATGTCTCATAAAGCTGATTTAAATGAAGACGACTTGCCAGGTAGGTCCAATCTGGTTCTGTTTCATCCATTTCTGATAAACATTCAAGAATCAGTGCTTTTACTTGTTCCGATTCAGTCATTTCACTAAGACCTAATTCAGGGATTTTTTCTACAATCCGGCCTAACTCTAAAGTTGGAAATGCTTGTTGGAGATTATTAATGTGGTCCGTCCAATTCTTTTTATAGGTAATAGCAGTCATGATTTCACTCCTTATTTTATTCCAGAATATAAAAAAATCCGCTCAACAATTGAGCGGATGAAACCATGAAATAAGAGTAGGTTCCCAAACCTGATCTTCATTCCATCGTTTCATCTTCTCAATCCCCGAAGAAGTTGAAACTTCTGCAAACGAAGACAGGTCTCCTGGCTCGCACCCGATTCTACTCTGGTCCTTCCCGTACATGTGGTACAGTGGATTATCCATTTCGCGAGTGCTTACAGTTGCGGGGGCAGCTCCGGCTTCACACCGGATTCCCTATTAAGCCTATTGGCATCTTCTGTTCGCGGATACTATATATAGTGTTATAATAAAATTAAATTAGCTTATATTGTGTTATTATCATATCGAAGATGGATAAAAGATGCAATCCTAAAGATTCGCATATAGGTTTCGGAATCCTTGAGTCACGCCTTTTAAAGGACAGAAAATTTTTTATTTCCTATGGTTTTCATTATAATTGAAGTAGCTAGCTGATGACTGAGGGGGAGAAGAATGACTGAAGATTTTAATTGGCACGTAGAAGCTGAAAGAGTATGGAATGACAAGGCTGAATTCTGGAATTCCAGGAGTAAGGACATGTGGGAGGAAGGAAGCCGAAAGACAATAATTCCTTTTATCAAGGAGCATATAGAAAAAGGGAATCATATCGCTGACCTTGGATGTGGGGATGGTTACGGGGCTTACAAATTGTACAAAGAAGGCTACCGTGTTACAGGTCTAGATTTATCACAGGACATGATAGAAAGGGCAAATAAGCGCTTGGAAATGGATAGGTTGTCCTTTGTACAAGGAGATCTTACAAAACTTCCATTTCAAGATGAATCTTTTGATGGCCTTATGGCTGTGAATTCGCTGGAATGGACAGAGATTCCCTATGAAGGACTGGAAGAAATGAAACGCGTACTTAAACCAGGTGGAAAGCTTTGTGTCGGCATTTTAGGACCAACAGCCATGCCGCGGCTCAATAGCTACCGTAGAGTCTATGGAGAGAAGGTTGTATGCAATACGATGATGCCATGGGAGCTTGAAAAAATGGCTGAAGAAACAGGCTGGCGCATCCTTGATGGTCACGGCGTTTACAAGAGGGGAGTAGAACCCTCGGCCGTTATGCACCTTACTGATGACTTAAAACAGGCGCTTACGTTCATGTGGGTTTTCATCTTTCAAAAATAAAAAGTTCTTGCCTTTTGGAGAAAAGGGAGTATGATTGTTTTTAATCACTCATAAAGTGAACCAATGAGGAGGGATAATGATGGCTTGGGTCCATGCGATTTTTTCCATGCGGTTTATCTTTATTAGTTTCTTTTCATTAACGGCATTAAGTCTGATTACGTTTCAATCAGTAGTAATATTTCAAGCATTTTTAGATTTTTTTGAAATTTTCCAGCGAAAATAAACCAGGACCTGCTTTGGGTCCTGGTTTTTTGTTTGATTTTATGGCTGACTTTTAATGTTCCAAAGAAACTCGCCGAGCATGTGATCGACCTCTGGATGTTCATGCAGCCCTGAGTGGGTGGCGGCTTTTCCATATACTAAATGCTCTTGATAACTTCCAAACGGAACGATTTTGCTTAAACTTTGAACACTTGACGTATGAACAAGGCCATCCCAATAATTCTTTTCTAAATCATTTGGATTAACCACTCCAGCAATGGCTAGCACCTGGACATTTTGGTCAAAGTCTTCTTTATGTTGAAACAGGTAATTCAAAGCTTCTGAACCTGGCCTTAAATCTTCGGTGGCAGGGCCATTATTATTCTTGAAGTATTCCTGTTTCTCGATTCCTTCGAAAGGACTGGCGATCACCGCAAGCTTTTGTATGACCGGGAACCCTTCTTGCTGGTTATTCATCAAGAAACTTGCGGATGCCAATCCTCCCATGGAGTGGCCGACGAGGTTAGCTTTTTCTATGCCGTGCTTCTCATATAAGGTGGACATGACCTTCTGCATCCAAAGGGTTTGACTTTGAAGGCTGGCTCGATTATTTTCAAACAAAACCTGGATCATAGGATTCATGTTATGCGGAATCCCGCCTCTTACTGACAGTTCTCCATTAGCGCGTACATAGACGACCATTCGTTTAGATCCCCAATTCGAATCTTGGAACCGATCGATCATTTTCCCAAAACTCATTGGACCGCCTTTAAAGCCATGGACGAAGATGGTGGGAACAAGATCTGAGGAATTTTCAGATCGGGTCGGTGTCGATTGAATGAAAAATAGGGTCAATCCTAATAAGATGGATGTCAATATTATCGACAGGAATTTCTTTTTATTTGTGTAAAACCTTGAAGTCATGAACGATCCTCCTGAAATTGGCTATTTTTATTTTAATACAAAACAGCCTGGTTGTTGAAGGGCTCTTTATTTAGAAGTGCGTCCACTTTTTTATCATACCCTCTAGGAAAACAAGGCACACCTAATTGTTATGGGAAATTCAAGGGATGATGGATGGAGGCACCAATTGAAACATTAAAATGTTTATATTTTACAAGGACGAGGGAAAACTGAAATT
Organism: Halobacillus mangrovi; assembly: GCF_002097535.1. GTDB lineage: Bacteria > Bacillota > Bacilli > Bacillales > Halobacillaceae > Halobacillus > Halobacillus mangrovi_A. Next base: position 3,942,405 of record NZ_CP020772.1, on the reverse strand, counting down.
ACACTAAATGAAAGGGGATTGATCATGAATCAAGAAGAACTAAGAAAAAAGATCTATCATATCATGGATCAACATAAAGTTGGAACGTTGGCTACGGTAAAAGGAAACAAACCACATACGCGTTATATGACTTTCAGTAACGACGATGAGTTTACATTCTACACCCCTACAAATAAAGAAACGCATAAAGCTGAAGAAATTGATGAAAATCCTCACGTTCATATTCTGATCGGATATGAAGGGGAAGGATATGGAGACAGCTACCTCGAAGTCGAAGGACAGGCCAAGATCCGTGATGATCAGAAGATTAAAGACTGGCTCTGGACGGAACAAATGGAGCGCTGGTTTTCAGGGAAAGGTGATCCGGAATATATCGTCCTTGAAATTTATCCTGAATCGATCCGTTTAATGAACGCGGATGCGGATACTCCGGAAACATTAGAACTATAAGAAAAGTGACTAGCTCTATAGCTAGTCACTTTTTTCATAAAGGTGAAGGTTTGAAATGGAACAGGGTTCATCTTCATATTCAATTTCAATGGTCACATGCTCCAAGTGTATAGAATGAATGATTTCTTTAATTTGATCTTTCACACGGCATACTTCTTCTTTATCTGCATCTGCAGGAACGACAACATGGGTAGAAAAGGCGTGGTTTTCCCCGTCCATCGACCATAAGTGCGTATGGTGAGTGGAAACAACACTGTCAATGGCATTCATTTTATGAATAATGTCTTCTAAGTTGATATTTTTTGGAACGCCTTCTAAGAACAGTCTCATCGTCTGGATAAAGTTAAGAACTACATTGTATAAGATGTATAGGGTTATTCCTATAGACGCTAATGGATCGAGGATCGGAACATCCACAAATGTCATGATAATACTAACAATGAGAACAGCTACCCAGCCAAGAACATCTTCAAGCAGGTGCCATGTCATCACTTTTTGGTTCATTGAATCCCCGCCCTGGAGTTTAATGACGGCAGCTCCGTTGACGAATATTCCTAGGATTGCAAGCAGCATCATCCCTGTCGTATTCGGGGTAACAGGATTAAGCAGACGTGGGACAGCTTCAAACAAAATAAATGTAGATCCGACAATGAGCACAACGCTGTTAATTAAGGCGGCCAACAAGGAGAATCTTTTATATCCAAATGAAAAGTCACTGGAGTGATCCTTGTTTGAGAACTTTTGCAAAAACCAGGCAAGTCCTAAGGAAAGCGAATCTCCCAAGTCGTGCAAAGCATCAGACAGAATGGCCATACTGTTGGTTAATAGTCCGCCTATGATTTCGATAATCGTAAAGCAGAAATTTAAAAAGAAGGCGGTTTTGATCTTGCCTGTTGAAGAGTCTGCATGATGATGGTGGTGATGACCCATGTGTCTAACCTCCTTATCTGATATATGAACATATGCTCATATACAATTTTATTGAAGCTAAGTAGGCTTTGTCAATAATCTTTACCCTTTTAGAGATAAAGCAAATCAGTACCATCATTATCATTGACATAAAGCTCGACAGCTATTATTTAAAGCTCCATGTCTAACACAATGGAGAGAAAAATATTAGAATGTGGAATAAGTAAAGCTCCAGGCTTAGCCTGGAGCTCAAATTTTTTCAGGATAGAAACGACGCTCAATCGCGTTATAGTCAAACTGATGGTTCGTTAAATCTGCTAGCTTTTTAACTGCATTCAGTAAAAAGACTTTATCTAAATTATAGATGATTTCTTGCTCGATATGGTCTAAGGTATTGCAGGCAAACTCCCATATCCGGTCATGCTTGGACGTATCGATAGATTCGGCTACCATAGCTAGGGCGGAGATCAGTTCTGTAATGATCAAATGATTATCCCGTGCGTAGTGACGAATGTAACCGAAGCCTCGATAGATATAATATTCAAAGGACTCGGATAATAAAATAACTCTTACTTGTCCCTCATTATCTTTAAGATAAGGGGTAAAGGTAATATAATCCTCAACGGTAAGCATAAGTTCAGCCATTCGAAAAATCGTATCAGAAGCAGTTTTTGGGTCATCATTTCCTAAGGACTTAATCGCAATTTCCGCTAACTTATGCATTCCCATTTGGATATCTTGAAGCTCAGTTTCTTTATGACCGATCTCAACCATTCGGCAGTATTTTGTTTCATCAACTTGATTAGCTCCAGGTCCCCAGTAACTGAGCATTTGATTTCCTTCTAATATATAATCCCCAACCTGGGAATGGAATTTTATAATAATATTATCCTTACGTGCTTCTTCAATCATGCTTTTATAATTGACAATTTGTAAGTAGCCTGATTTTACTGAGTCCAGTCCTTTTTCTCTGTCGCGTTCATCTTCCATCAAGTCTCCAGGTTCTTCGGTACGGTACGCTTCCAGTTCTTCACTCAGCGTCTTATTTATGATGGATTCTGAAGATTGTTTCATGGTTTCTGTAATGTTATGAACCTGCATCCAGGTTGTAGCGTGATTTATGAAATAAATGAACGTTACAGCCGCGATAAAGGCAAGGGCTACTGTAATAATAGGGACGGCTACATACGCTTCTTTAGTTTTGTTGCCAATAAAAAGAAATACGAGCAGGACATAAACAAAGCTTCCGTTAAATATGCCGAGCGCATGCTGGGTTCTTCGATCAGAGATAAAGTTTAACAGCATCCTTGGAGAGAATTGCCCACTGAACGTTGTAAGAACAACAAGAAGGGAGTTGAGTGTGAATGCACTCAGTGTAAGAATGCCACCAATGAGAGTACTGACGAGCATACGGGTAATATCCCCACTGATTCGGAAAAACTCATATGTTTGCTGATCCAACTCCACAATTAAGTCAAGAGTTAGAGTAGCGGCGACGAAGACAATCGACATCGAGATATAAAAGAGAGGCATGTACCATATTGCCGATTGCACTTCATGTTTACGCTGTCGTTTAGACATTTGAAAATATTTTTTTAGTGAAACGGGTAAAAGATCGATCAACATCTTCAAGGCTCCTTAATGATTTTATTGTAGAGTTTTAGTTCCCACTTAAAATCACCCTTAAACGATAAATATTATTTCTATAAAGTAAATTTAGATGATTAGTAAATGTTAACGAAGCTTACACCATTATCAAGTCTCCTATTCCAGAAGACTTGGACCAAAGGTAATTGTATGTTTTTGTGAGGCATCTGTTTCTGTTACCAAGTACCAGGAAAGATGTGCGGGGATTACGGCAAGCTTCCTCGGTTTACCAACCTGCGGGATATTGCCAGCCCATCCATTTCCACAGGATTCTTACAATTTCCCCCGCAGGAAAGCGAGTTATTTTCAAGCCATCCCTAACTTTTTCAGATACGATGCCAAATTTTATGTTGAATAAAGTGATCGACACAACTTAGAAATAAAATATTAGTCACTTAAAGTAGATTCAGGTATAGTAACATTAAATTTATTCAAAAGGATGAAGTTTAAATGAAGTGGATGCAGAAAACATTTGATGAACTGTCAAAAGAAGAACTTTATAACCTACTAAGGCTAAGAGTCTCTATATTTGTTGTCGAACAAGAATGCCCTTACCCTGAAATTGATGGACGGGATAAAGATTCCTTACATATTTGGATTGAGGAAAACGATGAAATAGTTGCTTATTGTCGCATTGTGCCTCCTGAAACAGAAAAAGAACATTATGCCATCGGACGAGTCTTAGTTGTAAAAGAAAAACGCGGAGACGGATACGCTAGGCAAATAGTGAATCGAGCAATTGCTATACTCAGGGACGAGATGAAGGTTGATCATATTTGGCTGCATGGACAGGAACATTTACGTCAATTTTACGGGTCATTTGGGTTTAAGGAAGTTTCAGAGGTTTATTTAGAAGACGGTATTCCTCATGTCGATATGTTGATGAAAGTAGAATAACCATAGGCTTATGCTCTCCCACACGTTTATTAAATGATACCCGGTGGAACATAGCGGAGTGTGATGAACTTCCGTAGGAGGGAAACAAACATGAGTCCTAAAACATTTACGAAACAATACATTAATGGAGAATGGATATCAGGTTCAAGTGATAAGAACGTTGAAAATGTTAATCCATATACCCAGCAAACGATTGCGACGATTCCTTCAGCAAATGAAGAGGATTTGAAAGAAGCATACAAAGCGGCGGAAGAAGCTCAAAAAGAATGGATGCAGCTGACGCCTGGGAAAATTCAAGCCTATTTCACTGCACTGCTGGATATCGTTCATGAAAGAAAGGACGAAATCATTGACTGGCTTGTAAAAGAAGCCGGCAGTACGTTAGTCAAAGCAGAAGTGGAGTACCAGGCTGCAGTTGGGATCATCCGCGAATCAGCTTCTTTCCCAACTCGGATGAGTGGCCAGATCCTGCCATCCAATACACCTGGAAAGGAAAATCGAGTGTATCGCTCTCCAAAAGGAGTGATCGGCGTCATCGGTCCATGGAATTTTCCATTCCACTTAGCCATGAGGTCGATAGCACCAGCGATCGCAACAGGAAATACAGTTGTAGTAAAACCAGCTTCTGACGCTCCCGTTACTTCCGGTCTTTTAATTGCCGATTTATTCGAAGAAGCAGGATTTCCAAAAGGAGTAATCAATGTTGTCGTAGGGCGCGGCTCTGAAATCGGGGACGCGTTTGTGACCCACCCAATACCAAAGTTGATTTCTTTCACTGGCTCAACTGAAGTGGGGAGTCATATTGGTGAACTAGCTGGTAAGCACATTAAAGAAACTGCGCTGGAACTTGGCGGGAACAATGCCATGATTGTATTAGACGACGCAAATATTGAAAAAGCAGTAGAAGCGGCTGCCTTCGGTAAATTTTTGCACCAGGGACAAATTTGTATGTCACTCAATCGCATCATTGTGCACGAAGCCGTGTATGATGAGTTTGTTCAAGCTTTCAAAGAGAAAGTGGAAAGTTTGAAAGCCGGAGACCCTTCTGAACAGGACACCGTTATCGGACCATTGATTAATAGCGAGGCTGTTGAACGTATTCAAGAGGATTTACGTAAAACTCTTGAGCAAGGAGCAAAAATACTGACAGGCGGTGAAGCGGAGGGCAATGTCTTTCAGCCGACTGTTTTGATAGACGTAACGAATGCCATGCCGATGGCTCATAATGAGGTCTTCGGTCCTGTCGCTTCTGTGATCAAAGTTTCTAATGAAGAGGAAGCTGTTAAAACAGCTAATGGTTCTCATTATGGATTGAGTGGAGCCGTGTTTACAGAAAATGTTCACCGAGGAGTAGAAATTGCAAAACGAGTAGATACGGGAATGATTCATATCAACGATCAATCCGTCAATGATGAGGCCCATGTTGCCTTTGGCGGTGAAAAAGAGTCTGGAATCGGACGTTTTGGCGGTGAATGGGCACTCGATAAGTTTACAACAGTTAAATGGATTGGAGTTATGAACGGCTATCGTGAGTTTCCATTTTAAGTAGAAAAAAGCTGTCTCTTATATAAGAGACAGCTTTTTTTGGCTAGGAGAATGATAAAATTTCTGTCTGCGGATACCTTGTCCTGGTCAGCGACTTCCAGCTCCCGGGCGCTTGCGCTTTTGTTCTATTTAGCGAAGCGTTTAAATCGCTCGACCGCATCTTTTAAAGTTTCGTCAGAATTGTTGAGTCCGATGCGAACAAAACCTTCTCCATGTTCGCCAAAACCGATGCCTGGAGCGACAAACAAACCGACTTCCTCTAATAATGCGTCGGCAAATCCCTCGGATGTATATCCTTCAGGGACCTTGAGCCATGCAAAGAAAGAACCTTTGCAAGGTTTGACGTCATAGCCTGCTTCTTCTAAACCTTCAACGAGCAAATCTCTTCTTTTTTCATAAGTGTTATTTAGCTCCCTCACGTCTTCCTGAGAATGGGTCAGCGCTGTGGCGGACGCTTCTTGTAACGCACCGAACAAACTGCAGAAATAATGATCCTGAATGTCTTCAAGCGCTTTAATCACGCTTGGATTACCGACAGCAAAAGCAACTCGCCAGCCTGCCATGTTGTAGGTTTTGGACATCGTATAAATTTCAATACCGACTTCCTTTGCCCCTGGTACCTGCATGAAACTTAATGGTTTTTTTCCGTCGAACCCGATGGCCCCATAAGCAAAATCGTGCACGACGCAAATATCATCACGGTCAGCAACCTCAATCGTTTTCTCGAAAAAGTCACGGTCCGCTACCGCGCCTGTTGGATTGTTGGGGTAGTTCAAAAACATCAGCTTAGCTTTTTTCAAAGTTTCTTTATCTATGGCCTCATAGTCGGGGAGGAATTGATTCTCCTCCAGAAGCGGCATCGGCTCCATTATGCCGTTAGCAATGGCGACACCTGACCAATAATCCGGATAACCGGGATCAGGCATTAGTGCTACGTCCCCTGGATTCATAAAGCACTGACTAAGCTGGACAAGTCCTGTTTTACTGCCAGGAAGAATAGCAATCTCCGTTGCTGGGTCTAGATCGACATCATACTCATTTTTATAATAATCAACAATCGCTTTTTTCAAAAAGTCAAAACCTTGAAAGGGTGGGTATTTATGATAGACAGGGTTTTCAGCCGCTGTTTGCAGAGACTTTACGATATGCTCTGGAGTCGGCTGGTCCGGGTTGCCCTGACCTAAGTTGAGAGCGTCATGTCCTTTCTCGAGGTGTTTGTTTAGTTTGTTTACTAGTTTGGCAAAAAATTGATCTGGAAGACGCTGCATAGCATCTGAATATGTGAATTGCTTCATAGAACCCCACCTTTACTATTTTTAGAAAAGTCTCACAAAAAGATATTATCGCTAGTGTAACATTTTCTATCAGCGTTAGGGAACAATGAATGGTAGATAAGGACAATGGTGAGGCGTACGGGAACAATCTCTCTGAGATAAGGAACAATATAGACTCGTAAGGAGACAATGACTAAAAGATCGGGAACAAACCTCCTTATTAACTCTGAATGAATCTAGAGATTTCAAGAGATCCTTTTCAGGGTAAAAGAGAGTAGAGGCTATTTGGAAGGAGTGTTTTGGATGAAAATTGTTATTATTGGGGGCGACGCTGCAGGAATGAGTGCAGCAATGCAAATGGTAAGAAACAGTGAAGGGCACGAAATCATCGCCATCGAGCGTGGGGAAGTGACTTCCTACGGCCAGTGTGGTCTTCCATATGTGGTAAGTGGGGATGTTGAGAAGGCAGAAGACCTCATTGCCAGGAAACCAGAAACTTTTCGAGATAAATATGGAATCGACGTACGCACGTTACACGAAGTGACGAAAGTCGATTGTGATCATAAAATCGTATACGGAATCAACCATCGTTCTGGAGAAGAATTTGAGCAAAAATATGACCGGCTGCTGATCGCAACTGGAGCTGATCCCACCTTACCGCCATGGGACGGCCGTGACTTAGAAGGAATCTTCTCTTTAAAAACGATTCCTGATGTAAAAGAGATTATGGATGATCTCTCCCACGATGTACAAAATGTCACCATCATTGGGGGAGGATATATTGGGCTTGAAATGGCGGAGAGTCTGATTCAAATGGGGAAGAATGTAAGGATTATCGACCGAGGTAACCAGCTTGCGAAAATTTTTGATGAGGATATGGGCAAGCTTATCCATGAAGAAGCAGAAAAACAGAGTGTTGAGCTTAAGTTAGGAGAATCAGTCGAAGAATTTCAAGGAGACGTCCGAGTAGAAAAAGTCGTCACGGATAAAGGGGCGTACAATACTGATTTTGTTTTAGTTGCTGCAGGGGTCTCCCCAAACACCGCTTTTCTCGAAGGAACAGGAATTTCTAAAGGGATGAAAGATGCCATTGAAGTAAATGCCTTTATGGAAACGAGTATTTTGCATATTTACGCGGCTGGCGACTGTGCGACCCAGTTTCATCGAATTAAACAAAGAGCTGATTTTGTTCCATTAGGCACGCATGCAAATAAACAGGGAAGAGTGGCAGGTTTGAATATTATCGGCAAGCGGAAAGTATTCCAGGGCATTGTCGGTACATCGATTTTGAAGTTCTTCGATTTAACACTCGCGCGGACAGGAATATCCGAAAAAGAAGCGAAGCAGGAACGTATCCATTTTAAGAAGGTGACGATAGAATCGACCCATGCGGCCGGTTACTATTCAAAAAAAGATCCAATGACGTTAAAACTTTTATACCACCAAGATTCCAGAAAGCTTCTCGGAGGGCAGATTATTGGCAGACTAGGCACAGATAAGCGACTCGATGTTCTAGCAACAGCGCTTTACCATGACATGACGGTAGATGAATTGGCAGACTTAGACCTTGGTTATGCTCCTCCCTACAACAGTGTTTGGGATCCTATCCAGCAGGCTGCACGAAGAGCAGACTAAATCGAAGTAAAGGGAACCCGATCTATGATAGGATGAAGGGAGGTAGTAAGATACAGGAGGCTTTATCGCTTTGAGTAAAGAACTATACCAAGAAGCTGAACAGTTTATCCGTCAGTGTTACGAAGAACTGGGAAAAACAGATGTTGAACATCGATTGGCTGAAATACATCAGTCGATTCAAGATAGAGGAACGTATGACCACACGTTTGAAGAGTTGGAATATGGAGCAAAAATTGCCTGGAGAAATAGCAATAGGTGTATAGGGCGGTTGTTCTGGAACAGTCTAAAAGTGTTTGATCATAGAGAGCTTGAGAGTGAACAAGAAATACGTGACGCATTAGTGGATCATATCGATTATGCAACGAATAACGGCCGTATCCGTTCAACGATTTCCATCTTCAGGCCGAAGCTTAGTGGTAAGGAGATCCGGTTATGGAATCATCAGCTGCTGAGATACGCAGGGTATGAAACGGATCAAGGAGTGATTGGCGACCCAGCCTCACTGGCATTCACAAAAAAATGTCAGGACCTCGGCTGGAAAGGCACAGAAGGTTCATTTGATATTTTACCACTTGTCATTCAAATTGATGGAAAAGAACCGCAATGGTTTGATATTCCGGAAGAAAAAATTCTCGAAGTTCCTTTAAGACACCCGGAGTATGACTGGTTTGAAGACCTTGGATTAAAATGGTACGCGGTTCCGATCATTTCAGATATGGAGCTAGAGATCGGCGGGATTCATTATACCGCAGCTCCGTTCAACGGGTGGTATATGGAAACAGAAATCGGCGCTAGAAATCTCGCTGATGAATTCCGCTACAACCTTTTGCCTGTGGTGGCTGAAGCCATGGGGCTGAACACAAAACGGAACTCGACACTTTGGAAAGATCGAGCGTTGATTGAGTTAAACCAGGCTGTTATCTATTCGTATAAAACAGATAAAGTGAATATTGTTGATCATCACTCAGCAGCTCAGCAATTTCAGTTGTTTGAAAACAAAGAGCGTAAATGTGGACGCGAAGCTACGGGGGACTGGACTTGGCTGATTCCGCCTATTTCCCCTGCCAGCACTCATATTTTCCATTCAACCTATGAAGACAGGGTGGATACACCGAATTACTTTTACCAGGAAAAAGCTTATGAAAAAAACCCTTCAGATTAGTGGCTGAAGGGTTTTTGCTTATTCATATAGACCAGGGCGACGATCTTGAAAAATCGGAATTTGTTTTCTTATTGCTTCTACCTCATCAAAATCAACTTCTCCATAGAGGATTTCCTCATCTCCGCCGGCTTCGGCAATGATAGTACCCCATGGATCGATAATTATGGAGTGACCTCCGAACGTATTATCAGCATCTGATCCGATTCGGTTACAAGCGATGACAAAGCATTGATTTTCAATGGCACGGCTGATCAACAGGGTTCTCCAGTGGTCTACCCGTGGCTTTGGCCATTCCGCAACGACAAACAGAGCTTTGGAGCCGTCAAGCATGTGTGTACGCATCCATTCAGGGAAGCGAATGTCATAACAAATGACGCCAGCGGCTTTAACACCTCCAAGATTAAAATTCCCTTTTGCATTACCTGAATGGAGGAATTTCTCTTCATTCATCAAACGGAAGAGGTGGACTTTACGGTAGTTCAAAGTTCGTTCACCGGTGGAATCATAGGCAACAAACGTGTTATAAAAATGGCCGCCATCTCTTTCAGCGATAGATCCAGCAATGGTAACGTTATGTTCACGAGCAAGCTCGCGAATCATCTGGTGTGTTGGACCATCCAAAGTCTCAGCTATTTCTTCAAAACGGCTGAGGTCATAGCCAGTGGTCCATAATTCAGGAAGCAACACTAGCTCACTGTCCTTTTTAACAGCTTTCTCAATATACTTTTTTGCGTTGGATCGATTTGTTTCAGGGTCGCCAAATGCGATATCCATTTGTACAATCGCTATTTTCATAGTGAGCACCTCGTTCCTATTATTTACGTTAGATTATTCCATTTGTATGAAACGTTTTCAAGCATGCTACAATAGTAACAAATAGAACGGGGAAAGGACGAGAAAGATGTTCGAATTATTTCTCCCGATGCTGGAGCGACTTGGCATCATTGTAACTGTCGCTTTTATCATTACAAGGTTCCGCTTTTTCCGTGAGCTGATCGACCGCAAGACTTTGCATCGAGAACAGCAGCTTATGGCGATCGGTTTCTTTGGTTTATTCGGTATTATTGGTACTTACACAGGAATCACTTATGATACAAGCTCTTTAGAATTCGGGAGCTGGGCATTAGACCTGGGTGAATCAGAAGCGATTGCGAACTCCAGAGTCATCGGAATCGTCGCAGCCGGCCTGTTCGGAGGATACCGAATCGGGATAGGAGCGGGACTAATAGCGGGTTTACACCGCTTTTCGCTAGGAGGATTCACAGGGTTTGCTTGTGGTATATCAGCTGTTATTGCAGGGGCCATTGCAGGCTTTTTTCATAAAAAAGATCAACCGTTGAAGTTGAAGACTGCTTTGCTGATCGGTGGATTAGCTGAAACGGTGCAGATGGGAATCATATTAGCTGTATCTAAGCCTTTTAGTAGAGCCTGGGAGCTTGTCCAGGAAATCGGACTGCCGATGATTCTCGCTAACGGAGTAGGTTCTGCGCTTTTTTTACTCATTATTAGAAACGTATTGAATGAGGAAGAAAAAGCAGGTGCGCTTCAGGCTCAAAAGGCTTTGAAGCTAGCGGAATCGACCATTGCGTATTTAAGAAAAGGACTGACGAAAGATTCTGCTCAAAAAGCGTGCCAAATCATTTACGATGAGGTGAATGTGAGCGCCATTTCAATGACGGATAAGGAAATCATTCTCGCTCATGTAGGGCAGGCAGATGACCACCATCAGTCCGGGGAGGATATTCAAACCTACGCAACGAAAGAAGTCATCGACCAAGGGGAAATGATCGTTGCAAAGCATGCAGATATCAATTGCAGCCATCCTGACTGCCCTCTTGGGGCTGCTGTCATCGCTCCGTTGAAACGGAAACAGGAAGTTGTCGGTACTCTTAAATTTTACGTACAGTCAGAAAAAGAAATTTCAAATGTATTGCTTGAATTGATTCAAGGCCTGAGTGCGCTTCTTGGCCAACAGCTTGAAATTGCCGAAGCAGAAAAGGCGCAGGAGCTTGCAAGAGAAGCAGAAGTAAAAGCCCTCCAGGCTCAAGTGAATCCACACTTTCTGTTCAATTCACTGAACGTTATCGTTTCCTTAACCCGTACTAAACCGGATCGAGCCCGTTCTCTCCTTATCGCATTGTCGAAGTTTTTCCGGCAGAACTTAGGAGCGACAACGAAGAGATGGACTTCACTTCAAGAAGAACTAAAGCATGTTAAAGCTTATCTCCTTATAGAAGAAGCACGGTTTGTAGACAAGCTGCAAGTCAACTATGAGGTGGATGATTCGGCTCTATCTGTAAAAATTGCTCCTCTGACTCTTCAGCCGCTTGTCGAAAATTGCATTAAGCATGGCATTAAGGATCAGGAAGAGGACTGTAGAATTTCAATTCGAATCCAAGACCTCGACGAAGGAGTAAAGATTACCGTTAAAGATAACGGAAGCGGTATGACACCGGAGCGTCTTCAATCTATTGGAGAGAATGAAGTTGAGTCAGAAAAAGGGACAGGTCTTGGTCTTTTTAATGTGAATAAAAGGTTAGAGCATATGCATGGAGAAAAATCCAAACTCCAAATTGAGAGTGAGCTCGGTTACGGGACGACGATTTCCTTTCTCATTCCTCATAACAGAGAGGAGGTACCCGCATGAAGAATGCGATAAAGGCACTGGTCGTGGATGACGAACGCTTCAGCAGGGAAGAGCTGATTTATCTGCTAAAACCGTATGAGTCTATTCAAATTATTGGAGAGGCAGACTCTGGAGATGAGGCTGTCATGAAAAGCATCCAGCTCCAGCCTGATGTTATATTCCTAGATGTAGAAATGCCGAAAATGAACGGCATGGAGGTGGCTGCGTCCTTACAAGAGTTGAAGAAAGTCCCTGCGATCATCTTTGCCACCGCTTACCCGGATTTTGCTGTCGAAGCGTTTCGTCATGAGGCTGTCGATTACTTATTGAAGCCTTATGATGAAGAACAACTGGGTGATGCAATTACTAGATTAAAAAAGAAGCTGAAGCCACAAGAACCGGAATTTTATTCGAAAACAAAACCTTCTAAGCTGGCCGTTGAAGGGGATGAAGATATCCATTATCTTGACCCAGCGGATATCATGTTTGTGTACCGGGAAGACCGAGTAACTAAAATTGTGGAAAAAGAAAAAGACTATGAAACCAAATGGACACTTAAAGAAGTGGAACAGCGTCTGAAAGGATTCCCATTTTTTCGTATCCATAAAAGTTATCTTGTGAACCTGGATTATGTGGACAGACTGACTCCTTGGTTCAACGGGGCTTATCAGCTGGAACTTAGAGGAAAAAAAGAAAAGCTGTCCGTGAGCCGTAATTACGTGAAAGATTTAAGGAAACAGCTTGAATTGTAAAAACCGTCCTTTTTTGAGGGCGGTTTTTTGGCATGTTAGACAGACAATTCGACATCTTAGACACAATTTCGTCACATGTAAGCGTTATCTTGCTAAGATTTGTGTAAGCGATTACAAATAGTCGAAGGAGGAAGCTGTTGTGATTACGTTTCTTGTGAGTATTGCACTTTTAGTTGTTGGTTATTTTACGTACGGTAAATATGTTGAAAAAACGTTCGGAGTTAATACAGATCGCCAGACGCCAGCTTACACGCATGGTGATGGGGTGGACTACTTGCCGATGGGCCAAAAGCGGAATGCTTTGATCCAATTATTGAATATCGCCGGGGTAGGTCCGATTTTCGGTCCGATTCTAGGAGCGCTTTATGGACCAGTTGCCTTTTTGTGGATTGTACTTGGAGCTATTTTTGCAGGTGCTGTCCACGATTACTTGACGGGTATGATTTCTATACGTAACCGAGGAGCTCACTTGCCTGAGCTTGCCGGTAAGTTTCTAGGAAAAGTGATGAAGCACGTTGTTAATGCTTTTGCGATTTTGCTGCTTGTGTTAGTAGGAACGGTGTTCGTCACAGCACCAGCTGATCTGCTTCACAACATGACAAGCAGCTGGCTGAGTCTGCCGGTTATCTTAGCAGCTATTTTTGCTTATTATTTACTGGCTACAATGCTTCCGATTGATAAAATTATCGGTCGTTTCTATCCGATCTTTGGGGCACTACTATTAATCAGTGCCATTGGTGTTGGAGCTTCTCTCGTATTTACAGGAGCACCCATCCCGGAACTTTCCTTTACAAACATGCATCCGGATAATGCACCGATTTTCCCGCTGTTATTTTTGACGATTTCTTGTGGGGCACTTTCCGGATTCCATGCTACTCAGACACCAATTATCTCTAGAACGACGCAACAAGAAAAACAAGGCCGCCGCATTTTCTACGGTATGATGATTGCAGAAGGGATCATCGCTATGATTTGGGCAGCTGCTGCTATGAGCTTGTTCAACGGATCTGCAGGATTGAATGAAATCCTAGCGAGTGGTGGACCTGCTGCTGTTGTAAGTGAAGTTTCAACCGCTATGCTTGGAGCTGTTGGAGGTACACTGGCTGTACTCGGTGTCATTGTTCTCCCAATCACTTCCGGTGATACAGCTTTCCGTAGTGCTCGTATGATTATCGCTGATTATTTGAAGATTTCACAGAAAAAAATAGCGAGCCGAATTTGGATTGCCGTTCCGTTGTTTGCAATTTCCTTTGTGCTCACACGCATCGACTTCACATTACTCTGGAGATATTTCTCCTGGGCTAACCAGTCAACCGCTGTCATAGCCCTATGGGTCGGAGCGATGTACTTGTTCTTGTCTAGAAAAAACTACTTTATTGCAGCCATTCCAGCAACATTTATGACCATGGCGACGTTCTCCTATATCCTAAATGCGCCTATTGGGTTCGGTCTGCCTCTGAATGTGTCCTATATCATTGCCGCTATCATTACGGTGGCTATCGTTACAGTCTTCTTCATTGCTGCTCGTCGCAGCTTGAATCAGAACATTCCTCTTGAAGAAGAGCTGAAGCCTACAGCGTAATGGGGTGCTGCAGTCCGAACTATCAAAAACAAGTGAGTCAGAAAGAAGAGGAGATCAATAAAGCGGAAAAAGAAAAAATACCGCTATGGCTGAAAATTATGAGTACCATGATCGTCCTTGCCTCTCTAAGCTATTACTGGATATGAATTTAACATCCATCAGATGTTCTGGTGGATGTTTTTTTATTTGTGAATCGATATTGCCCTCGGTAACCTGCAATACATCGCTAATCAGTCGCCTTCGCACTTAAGTTTGCATACGTAATGGTAAAGGAGGGTATGGTTAGTATAGGAAAGGGGAGATAGTATGGATCATACGATTCAGGAAGAACGTGAACGTTTCTATATAGGAGATCAATCAGAACCCATTGCCTTTTTAGATTTTGAGGAAGAAGGAGATACGATGGTTATAACGAGTACTGTCGTCGAACCTTCAGCAAGGAACCAAGGTCTTGCAACTGAACTTGTGGATTATGCCGTAAACTATGCAAGGAAAAATAAATTGCAAATCGACCCTGTATGCCCTTTCGCACGTGATGTGATTAAGGATACGCCAGAATATCATGTGGTGTGGAAACAGTAAGAATTGAAAGAGGAAGTGGTTTTGTGGCAAAAATACGAGAGCCTGAAGAAAAAGACTTAATGTATTTCACTCGTTATGCCATTGAATTTTTTCATCATGTCTACAAAGATAAACCATCAGATTTAACCCTGGATGAGCGCCTGCTTGAACGAAAATATTGGGCTGCTGATCGGTTCGTAGCAGAAAAGAATGATGAGAAATTACTGGTAGCTGAAGTTGAAGGGAAAGTTGTGGGTTATATAGTAGGAACCATTCATGGATCAACAGATGAAGAGAGTTACGGGAATGTGGAAGAATTGTTTGTTGACGAATTTTATAGGCGAGAAGGGGTCGGTACGAGACTTTGCTGTGAGCTGATCCAATGGATGGAAGCACAAGGAGTAACGAACATCCAGATGCTTTTTACATCCGGTCATCCTCGTACAGCGGCAGCTTTTATTGAATCAGTCGGGTTCACATCTGTAAGCACGCTCTATAAATTTACAAAAAAATAATCCTTTCATAGTTTCTTCCCCTCATGAATAAGGAATACGTATAACAATGTGTGTGGAGGAGGAATGACGTTTGAAAAAAGCAATGGTCATAGTAAACCCTGCCTCTGGTAAAGAAGAGGCTTTAGATTATGTGGAAGAAATTAAATCCATTTTAGATGAAAAAGGTTATGATGTAGTCATATCACAAACAGAAAAAGAACTGGATGCAACAAGATATTGCGAGGATGCCTGCAAGAATGAATTCGACCTGGTTGTATCTCTAGGAGGGGATGGTACACTACATGAAACCATCAATGGAATGGTTGATCAGGCTCATCGCCCACTTCTTGGCATTGTTCCGCTTGGGACAGTAAATGATTTTGCCAGAGCACTTCAGCTTCCTTTGGATCCAAAAAAAGCAGTGCAATCTCTTCGCTCGGACCGATCGAAAAAAGTGGATATCGGTAAATTCAATGACCGATACTTTGTGAATATTGTCGCTATAGGCTCAATAGCTGAAGCCACTTATGAGGTAACTGCAGAACAAAAATCTAAATTCGGTCCACTCGCTTATGTAATGGAAGGCTTCAAAACGTTATCCTCTAAAGAAAGTTATCCATTAAGAATTGAGAATGAAGAGAAAAGGTGGGAAGGAGAATGCTTTTTATTCTTAGCCGCTCTCACGAACTCTACTGGCGGCTTTGAGAACTTGTCTCCTGAAGCCAAAGTAAATGATGGTCTGTTGCACTGTTATATCATTAAAAACGTCAGTGTGATTCGTTTAGCTTCAATTGTCACAGCTATTCTTAAAGGCGAGCTAAAGAATCAAGAAGACGTCGAGTATTTTACTGCTCGCCATCTGGATATCCATTCTGAGAATGAACTTGTAACGAATGTTGATGGAGAAGAAGGAGATCCTCTGCCTGTTTCGATAGAGGTGAAACCTTCGCATATTGATGTCATTGTTAATTAAAAAAGCTGTCTCACAACCGGTTCTTAAACCGGGAGAGACAGCTTTTTTGTTAATTCTTGAAGAAGCTGAATAGAGAAAAGAATATGATTACGAATGAGAATAAGGCCATGGCAATTGCTCCGACGTAAAAGAATAAGTCTTCAAAGAATCCTGTAACGGCAGACTCAGCGGATAAATTAATTAAAAAGAAACCTGCCACCACTGCTGCTAAATACAAGAACACGTTCTTATCAAAATTGATATTCATCTTTTCATCCCTCCTTTACGAACAATATATGCTCGTTTAATCCCCAATATTTCCTGTTAACGAAAAAAATTGTTGGGATTAGGAGGAGCAGGGTGGACAAGCTAGATTTATAGATTCAAAAGTCGAATAAAAAAAACCTCTTTTTGATAAACAAAAAGAGGTATGGCAGCGTGCCTTCGATTGAGGGAGACCTGCCATGAAATCTACAGGTCTATTTTTCCTGGCGGGGAAAAATAGATTAGGGTGATTCGACGTAAGAGACAAAAGAGAGTACCAAAGCGTCACAATTTAGACCAGAATTTCCTGAATCCATTTTAATTCCCCGTAAACCCTCGGTTAGTTTATGGGTGTGAAATGGATAGTAATCTCTTTTGATATCTATATTGTATCACTTTATGACCGTCGTGGCTTTGGGAAAAAGATGTCTCAAAATCGTAAATGAATGTTAGTTTTTCTATTCTTTTTTCGCAACTTTTTACTTCATTTGGTAAAGGTGGATAGACATTTCCTAATTTCGTGGTTTTTCTAACTCAAATAGGATAAAATTGGAGTACAAATAAGCAGTGAGGTGGCTCGATGGAAATTAACCAATGGCAATATATGGTCCAGATGCAGGCGATGTCCATGCTGCAAGGAAACTCAGGCGAATCATACTCAAGTCGTTTGAGAGACTTAACCTTTCAAAGTGTGCTGGATGCATATAAAGCTCAACAATCACAGTCATCAATGATCCCGTCTCAAAAAGGTTTAACGAGTATGAATGCATTTCAAACTCAGCCTTTACATATAAAACCAAGTCTTGCTGATACAGAACCCAAGACATCTAAAGATGATAAAGGTATTGATGAGATCATTGGAGAAGCTGCAAAGAAGTATGGAGTCAGTGAGAACCTTATCCGTTCTGTTGTAAAAGCTGAATCAAATTTTGACACCAGTGCAACCAGTCATGCTGGTGCGCAGGGATTAATGCAGCTTATGCCTGATACCGCACGCGGGCTTGGAGTTCAAAATCCATTCGACCCTGAGCAGAACATTATGGGCGGAACCAAGTATTTGAAACAAATGCTAGACCGTTATGACGGGGACTCTAAACTTGCTTTGGCTGCTTATAACGCTGGTCCAGGTAACGTAGACAAGTATGGAGGAGTCCCTCCTTTTCAAGAAACACAGAATTATGTATCAAAAGTGCTTGAACATGTATGAAAAAAGCTTGCCAGCATCTGGCAAGCTTTTTATTTATCAGGTTCGATTTCCTGGCTCATTTGCATGTATTGATTAAACACTCTTGTCATTTCTTTCAAGCGGTTACGAACGTCTTCATCAATCAGCTCGCCCTGAGTAGAGAAATGATTGGTATGTGTGTACACATAATTTGGGGTGACCATGCAACGGAAGTAATTCAAGATCGGCTTCAATTGATTTTCAATCACTAAATGGTGTTGAAGTGTCCCTCCGTTCGCTACAATTGAGACAGGCTTGTAGCGCATAGCCAGCGGAGACACTGCGTCAAATACATTTTTCAGCGTTCCAGGTATGGAACCCTGGAAAATAGGGGTCGCAATGACATATGCGTTTGCCTCTTCCACTTCTTTGATCAGTTGCTGCATATCTTCATTATAATCTTCTGGAGGGCGGCCATCGACGAATTGGAGTTCGTAATCTTCCAAATCAATGATTTTTGTTTCATGTTTATCTGGAAGGTCTGCAATATATTTATCGATTTCATCAAGCAAGGTTCTCGTTTTTTTGCCGACAATTGTTCCATTCAACAGTAGAATCTTCATGTTCCGTGTCTCCCCTTTATTTCTCTTGCTTTATCTTTATGTAATCAAGAATTAGTATTTGTTCGAGCAAGAAGCCTAAAACACGGGATTTGTCCCTGGCGCTTCCGCTTTTCTTTTTATGTTAAAGCATACGTTTTAATTAAGCAATTGTGACTAAGGCCAAGAACAGCAGGGAAGATGTATATTGAATGGCAATATTTAAAGAGGTGAAATCAATGTTTCGGATATGGAGAAGAGTAAAGTTTGTTTTTAACATTAGAAAATCGATCCCTTTCCTTATCCGCTTTTTTCAATCTAAAGAAGTGAGTAATCGAAAGAAAGGGCTATCCATCTTTTTTATTGTTTCCTACATTCTCTTTCCTTGGGATATCATTCCGGATTTCTTACTCCTCTTAGGGATTGTGGATGATGTAGCGGTCTTTACCTATATTATGCAGCTGATGGTAAAAATGGCTCCTGAATCTTTAAAAGAAGAGTACCGAATCGAGGAAGACTAGACAGGTTTAATAGAGTTCAAGAAGAGGTATGAGAATGTTGTGTAGACTTTTAATCCATTTCAAGGAGTGATGATCGTGAGTAAAGTAATGTTTACATCTTCCGCAACCGCGCAAGGAGGCCGAAATGGTCATGTTAAATCAGAAGATGGTTTGATCGACCTTAATCTGGTTATGCCTGGCGAAAGTGATGAAAAGGGCTCAAACCCTGAACAACTTTTCGCAGCTACTTATTCCGCTTGTTATGATGGAGCTCTTAACCTTGTAGCAAGTAAGCAAAAGAAGGATATCGACTCTGAAATTACAGCAGATGTCAGCCTGTTGAAAGATGAAGCTGACAATGGATTTAAAATAGGTGTAGTGCTTAACGTGAAGGTTAAAGGTGTTTCTCAGGAAGAGGCCGAAGAGCTAGCACAAGAAGCTCATAAAGTTTGTCCTTACTCTAAAGCTACTCGAGGCAATGTTGATGTAGAAATTAACGCACAGGCTGTATAAAAGTTAAAACGAAGCCTCCGGAAATCATTCCGGAGGCTTTTTTAATAGGTAAAAATCTTTTTTATATTGGGAAGGATAGCTACTGAGAAAAAAGGTTTATGACTTATGTTAAGCCGTAAAATGTGGTATTTTAGAGTCGAAGGAGAGAAAAATATGAAAATCACTGATCAAGCTCGTGATTTGCTGAATCCGATATTAGAAGAAGAAACTGCCGGCTGTTTACGATTATTTTTTGCAGGGTACGGCTGTGGTGAACCTGACATTGGCATGGCAATAGGTGAACCGGAAGCGGATGATGAATTACATCATATCAATTCTATTCCTGTGGCTATCGATCGGCGAATAATCCATTTGACAGAATCTTTGACGATTGAAGGGAAACAGACAATGGAAGGCCCTAAATTCCAAATGCTTGGACTTCCTGAAAAAGACTGCTAAAACAAAAGCCCGCAATCATTGTGGGCTATTTTACATAATTGTTGATTTTACACTTTATTGAAACTTATTCAGTTTAATAGCAGAATAGTTGAATACTCAATTTCGAGGTACTGTGAGCTTTCCGTTGGCAAAAGTAGAGTTTGGAGGTCCGAGAAATCACTCGCTTTCCGTAGGCATGTGCTGAGCCTCCTCGAGCTAAAGCTCTCCGGGGTCTCACCTATCATGTTCATCCCACAGGAGTCTCGCGATTTCCCGGACCTCCTTACCGCTGTTGGGAGTAACGGAAACGATATTGGTATCGAAAATCTATCTGTAATCTAGGATATCAGAGCCTCCTTACCCCAGTTAAATGGGGCCGTTCATTACCCTACATATGGGTTGGATGGAAAATGACGAGACTCCCGCGGGAGAAGGACCTAGGCGAGACCCCACAGGGAGCGCAGCGAACGAGGAGGCTTGCCAGTTCCCCCCGCAGGAAAGCGAGTCTTTTTCCAGCCAACCTTACGCTTATTACGTAACGGCACCGAGAATATCTCGAATTCAAGTCTTTAAGATAAGAAGGCAATTGTGGAAGAGGACAGATCTTATAAAAGTTAAGAAAAAATTGAAAATATTCACAAACAAATGTTAAAAGAAAGGACTAACTATCATCATGATGGCACCAGGGCATCAAGTCGTAGGGTTCACCTTTGGATTAGGAGCATTGACCCTGCTACCGCAATTAGAAATTACATACGACAAGCCTTTTCAAACCGTACTATTTTTTGTTTTTGTTATATTTGGATCATTGCTCCCTGATATTGATACCCCAACCTCCAGATTAGGGAGTAAATTCTGGAGAGGGTTGATGATTTTATTTTCCGTCGCCCTGTTAAGTTACTTATTCGCGCCTCATTATTTAGATATGTATAGGGAGCAGCTGAAAGTTTTCGTCTTGCTTCTTCTGCCGGTATTAATCATGATCCGGAGTCATCGAAAAATGACTCACTCGCTGTTGTTTATTCTTCTATTAATCGTTTACAGCGTATTGATCGAAAGGATCTTTCATATCCCATGGTTTTACTTGAGTGGACTTATTATCGGAGTCATTTCTCATCTTTTTGCCGATTACATAACCAAAAGAGGCATTCCGATCGTCTATCCAATTTCAAGGAAGCACGTGCAGTTTCTGTTCACCTTCAGGACAGGCTCTTACATTGAGAGAATGATTGTTTACAGCCTGGTCATATGGAATGTATGGTTTCTGACCGCCACGATTTTTTAACAAAAAAGTCTTCTGTCTTTCATCGGCAGAAGACTTTTTGTTTTCAAAAATATTAATTTTCTAATAAATCAAATAATAAACTAGACATTATTGACAAATAACAATAAAATAAAAACAAGCTGGAAGAAGGGATGATGATCCATGGTGAATCACCAAATGATTGAACCTAGTCCTTTGCACCGTTTACAGATGAACCACACTTCCCAATTATATGAGGTTTACAGCTCTTATCTAGAGGATCACTCCAGAGAACTGGCTATGCATCTGACTAAGAAATACTGTCTTAATGAAAAGCCTAAGTCCATAGAAGATCAAATTGCTTTTTTAGAATTTTTATATATGAATGATTTTTTCTCAGAGTTAGAGTTGCTTGTACACTCTAGAGAATTCGATTCCAATGTTTCTATGCTATATCGATTATTAATGAAGAGGAAGCACAAGGCTGTCACAGAATTACAATTTAAAAAAATAAAAGCGTTAAAATTCTCCCACCCCACGCTTCGGTGTTTGCATATGTTTATTATCGTGCACTTTTATTATGACTCAAAGCAATACACGGGACTAGATAAATACTTGGAAGTTTGTGACCAGGCTTTGAGCACGATCAATGAACCTCTCTTATATTATTATTTAAAATTGAGGTTTAACGAGTTGCTGTTTCAGCACTATTGGAAGACGAACAATCCACTGCTAGCTAACAGATATGCTTATAAAATCATCAACTCTGAATTATCATCGAGAAAAATATGTAACATGTATCATGAATTAGCTTTATGTAATTTGTATAAAGGCTATCAATATTCCATACATAACGCCACAATCGCCCTTGAACTCGCAAATAAAAACCTTCTCACCCATACAGCTAAAATGATTAAACACCACACTATCCCTTTCATATCTGCCTTCCATTGCCAAACGGAAAACATCTCCACACCTGACCCAATTGAAACCGCCCATTTAGCTATTGCTGAAAACAATTTCAAAACAGCTGAGAATATTCTATCTCAATTGGATGGGCTGACCCCTTTACAAGAGTGTTATCTTGGGGCAGCTACCAATAGCAAAGGAAGACTTGTCCGTGCACATCATAGATTCATTCATGAACTCGGCGATCAATTTTATGCTCAGATTCCTATCATATATATAGAACGATATTTAAATCGACTCCAAAATTGTTAAAGAGTAAGAAAAAGCTCCCTCAAAATGGCTGAGGGAGCTTTCCTGATTTAGACTTGACTTATCCGTTTTTTCGCTTGTGGAAATGTTGCTCTGTATGTTCTTCTCTTCTTCGTGGCAAAGGTTCTTTTCGTATCATCTTCGTAAAGGCGTAAACGAATAGAATGATAACCACGGTGAATGGGAGGGCAGAGACTAAGGAGGCAGTCTGCAAGGCGTTTAATCCTCCTGCAACTAATAATACTGCTGCAATGGCTGCCATTAATACTCCCCATATAATTTTAATTGGCAAAGCAGGCGTTAAGGTTCCATTAGAAGTCATACTTGCCAAAATATACGTAGCCGAGTCGGCAGATGTGATAAGAAAGGTTGCAATCAATAATATGGACAATATGGACAACAACCCTGTCATCGGGAGGTGCTGATAGGTTTCAAAAAGTGCAACCGTTACATCATTATTTACCGCTTCAGCAATATTGGTACCATTATTCAAGTCACTGTTCAAAGCTGTACCTCCAAAGGTAGCAATCCAGAAACAAGCAATGGCCGGAGGTACGACGAGTACCCCAAATATGAATTGCCGGATAGACCGACCTCTGGATACACGCGCGACGAACGCTCCTACGAATGGAGACCACGCAATAACCCATGCCCAATAAAATATCGTCCAATCTCGCAGCCAGCTGCCTCCTTCATAAGGAGTAAGACGTAAACTGTAGCCTACAAAATTAGTAATGTAATCTCCCAATCCTAGAGTGAAAGTGTTAAGTATGAATACAGTAGGACCAGCGATAAAAACAAAGGCTAAAAGAATTAAACACAATCCTAAGTTAATGTTACTCAGCCATTTAATTCCTTTGTTAAGTCCTGAACTGGAAGAAATTAAGTATAAAGCAAGTAAGGCCCCTGTGATTGCCAGTTGGATCCATATGCTGTTTGGAACACCAAACACCGCTTTTAATCCACCATTCATCTGTAAAATCCCTAAACCGAGAGAGGTGGCAATCCCCATTACAGTGGCAATGACAGCTAACGAGTCAATGGAAGTTTTTACACTTTTTTTCTTACCTAAAACGGGTTCAAGAGCAGTGGACACGAGCCCGTCCTTATCTTTTCTGAACTGTAAGTAAGCGATTAACAAACCAACAATGGCAAAAACGGACCATTGGTTAATTCCCCAGTGGAAAAATGCATAACCCATGGCTACTCGAGCGGCGTCTTCGGTCTGAGCTTCCAGGCTGTTGAAAGGTGTAGTAAAGAAATGACTCATTGGTTCAGCGACACCCCAAAATACTAGTCCGGCACCAAAGCCAGCTGAGAAGAGCATGCCGATCCAGGTGAAAAATGGATACTCAGGTTTTGAATCGGGAGGACCGATTTTGATCTTGCCATATTTACTGAGTGCCAGGGCAACTAAGAATATTACGAAACCAAAAACAGAAATTAAGTAGAACCAGCCAAAATTGATTGTGGTGAAATTAAACAGAGTTGTAGCGACAGCACCAAAGCCTTCAGGGTTTACGGCACCTAGAATAACAAGGACCAAAATCACTGAAGCAGAGATCATAAACACTGGATTTCTAAATTCTTTTTTCATAGGAGCTCCTTTCTGCAAAATAAGACGTGAAGAGGTGTAGAATTTTATGAGGTTGGTTGGTTATTCCCTATAATTTCCTAATAAAAACATCCTCTTTCTTCATTTATGTATAGTTCTTCTTATTTTCATTTCTTTTTAACAGATACTCTTCTTTCAAGACCCCCATCAGCATAGTATCGTAATATTGTCCTTGAACATATTCGTTCTCTCTTAATCTTCCTTCTGTTTGAAAACCAACTTTTTCGTATAACCTTACTGCTTGAGTATTTCCGCTCCATGTATCCAACTGGACCCTGCGCATATTTAAAGTAAGGAACAAATGATCCAGAAGGGTATAAAGAATATCTTTTCCATATCCTTTCCCCCAGTACTCCCGCTCGCCAATACTGAGACCGACTTCGGCACTCCTCGTCACCGGGTTTAAATTTCGGTAATCACACTTCCCGATTGGATCCTTTGTTGCCAACGTATAAACCATAAATACGTTCCCATCTTGCCATAAATTATGGGAGGTCAAGTTTTGTTCATAATGAGCCTGGATGGCTTCTTTTGGGTTGTTGTTCTGAAGCGCAGATTGGCTTCCAGAGCCTAAAGAAGTAAGGGCTTCATCGTTGGCCCACTCGTACAGCTTATCTAAGTCATTTCTTGACACAGGTCTTAATTCGACCAGTTCTCCTGTCAGCAAAATTACATTCCTCCTTTAGATGATATTTTAGCAGATGAGCAGTATATTTGTCAGAATAAATTGAATTTATTGGATGGTGATACTTGATGTGAAAAAGGGGAAACATGACGATAGAGGTGGTTGGATATGTTTGAGCCGTGTATGAAAGTGAAAAAGTTGATGAGAACTTATCCTGGTAAGTGGATGATCGCAGGGGGATGGGCGATCGATCTTCATATCGGTGAAGAAACAAGAGATCATAATGATTTAGAAGTAGCAATATTCCGTGACGAGCAGCCCTATCTACAAGATCTTTTAAAAGGGTGGGAAGTGCAAGTTGTAAGCAATGGTCAACTAGTAGCCTGGGATTTCGAAAAGAGTCTTGAACCTCCTTTACATGAAATTCATGCTTCTTTCTTTGGAAAAGAAGCTGTCGAATTCTTGTTGAATGAGCGTAGACATGGGAAGTGGAGATTCAGAAGGGATACGAAGATCTCTTTTCCACTTTCGAGCATGAATTTACAATCGGAATATGGTATTCCTTACTTGAACCCGGAAATCGTTCTGCTTTATAAAGCGAAACAGACACAGGAAAAAGATCATCAGGATTTCCACTACGTCTTTCCATTTCTTAACGAACATCAAAAAGAATGGTTGAAGCAGGCATTAATGCACCACCAGCCGGAGCATCAATGGTTGGAGAAATTATTATACTAGCAGGAGGATGAGGGATGAATAAAGAGAAGATTAGAGTCAGTGTCAGAGACAGTTTCTGGTTCCTACCCGCACTTTATGGCGTGCTGTCCATTCTATCAGTCTCAGTGACCAGTGTTCTTGATTTTTGGATTGTTCCACAGGTGAAAGAAAGTTTACCAAAGTTCTTCCTTACAGAAAAAAGTGTGGCTCAAACGCTGTATGGCTCATTGATCACCTCGATTTTGACGATGACCACGATCAGTTTTTCCACAATCATGGTCGTGTTGACGACGTACACCACACAATTCTCTCCAAGAACTTTACAAGATTTTATGAAAAGCAGAGTTACGCAGCATGTGTTAGGCGTCTATTCCTTCGGCTTCATCTTTGCCTTGATCAACCTGTTGCTGTTAGGGAGTGACCAAAGTGGTTTAGTGACCCCTACTCTTACTGTAATTGTTTCTATTATTTGTCTGGCCTTTTTCATTATTTTCATTCATCATTCTTCCAGGTTTGTACAGGTGAATAATTTGATCGGTCAAATACGAAAAAGTACTTCTACTGTTATTGAAAGAACCTTCGAACAGAAAAACTACAACGAAGCGGTGGAATGGGACCAGGAAGAAATCAATCGTTTAAAACAGTCAGATTTAAACGAAGTGAAAGCCGATCAGTCTGGTTACCTTCAAGGTATTCAATTCAAACCGTTTATCGAGTGGGCTAAAAATCAAAACATCATTATGGAAGCCAACTTCAATATAGGAGATTACGTTCAGAAGGGAATGCCGATCTTTTATTATTGGCATTTTGACAAAGAGAAAGAGATCAATCCGGAAGAATGTGTTCAATATATTTTAATCGGCAATGAACGAACAGATATTCAGGATATCGAATTCTCTATTCAGAAATTGGTAGAAATATCAGTGAAGGCGATCTCTCCAGGCATCAATGACCCTCATACAGCCGTAAATTGTATCAATCGTATTGGGTCATTGCTTGCTGAATTAGCGGCTGTGTATCAGCCTCTGAAATATTATTCTGATGACGAAGAGAACTTACGTTTAATTATGGAACCAAGAACTTTACAAGACTATTTATATAAAAGCTTTTATCAAATCAGAATTTACGGGTATCACGATATTTCCGTCATGAACGGTGTCCTGGAGGCGTTATATAAAATATCTGTTGTAAACGACAAAGCTGTAAAAGACGAGGTATGGAGATTCGGTAAATACATGATGAATGCAATAGATACCGATGAATTGGATGATCTGGACCAAAAGTATTATAAGAAACAGGCCCGAAAATTAGCTGCGGCATGTGATCAGCCTATTTAAATAGGCTCTAGATAAAAGTCCCTATGACAGTCGTTATAGGGACTTTTTCCATTCGAGGATTTTCCATATTTTTCGACTTATCGTTTATATTTTCGTCAAGGGGGTATTCGATAATCATATCCTCGTTTGATCATTTCCTCCTATAGACTACCCCACTGCAAGCCTGAAAAAAAGTAAAAGAAAGGAGCTAAACATGAAAAAAGTAACGTCTGTCTTTTGGATCACATTAGCCATCGCCTTATTTTCCGTCATATGGGGTGCGGTAGCGCCGAAGAATTTAGAAAGCATTACAGGTTCAATCCAGTCTTATATTTCCGTTCATTTCGGCTGGTATTACTTATTGATTGTTACTGGATTTGTGATCTTCTGTCTTTATATGATCTTCAGTCCATACGGGAAAATAAAACTAGGTAAACCGGATGACAAGCCTGACTATAATTATGCGACGTGGTTTGCTATGCTATTTAGCGCAGGAATGGGAATTGGACTTGTCTTCTGGGGAGCTGCAGAACCGATTTATTTTTATGCTAACAATGCGCCTACAGCAGAAACAGGGACAGCTGCGGCATTAAATGAATCTATGCGTTTCGTCTATTTCCACTGGGGAGTGCACGCATGGGGAATTTATGCGATTGTTGCTCTGGTTCTTGCTTATTTCAAATTCCGTCGTGGTGCCCCCGCCTTAATAAGTTCAACTCTAGAGCCGCTTTTCGGAGATAGGATGAAAGGACCATGGGGGAAAGTAGTGGACGTGATCGCAGTATTCGCCACAATCGTTGGTGTTGCAACCACCCTCGGATTCGGTGCAGCACAAATCAATGGGGGGTTAACATACTTAACGCCAATTGAGGATTCCTTTGGTATTCAGCTTTTGATCATCGCCATAGTAACGGTTCTATTTATGATTTCGGCTTATACAGGCCTTAGTAAAGGGATCAAATATTTAAGTAATACAAACATGTTTTTAGCACTAGCGTTATTAGTCATTATGCTGATTATTGGTCCTACGCTCTTTATTATGAACATGTTCACGGACACGATCGGAGCCTATTTGCAAAACTTGCCTTCCATGAGTTTTCGTTTAGCACCGAACAGTGAAGAGAATCGTACATGGATCAATAACTGGACGGTCTTCTACTGGGCATGGTGGATTGCCTGGTCACCGTTCGTCGGTATCTTTATCGCTCGTGTTTCAAAAGGGCGTACCATTAGAGAATTTTTATCCGGTGTTCTGCTCGTGCCTTCTGCCGTAGGATTCTTATGGTTTTCTACCTTTGGGTCATCTGCGATTCAAGTGCAGCAAGACGGAGACGCAAACTTGGCTGAGCTGGCAACTGAACAAGCGATGTTTGGAATGTTCGACAACTATCCACTAGCGTTACTCATGTCGATCATTGCCATGATCCTGATTGGGACATTCTTTATTACTTCTGCCGATTCAGCAACGTTTGTATTAGGAATGCAGACGACAAATGGTTCCCTCACCCCGCCTACAATGGTAAAATTCGCTTGGGGTATCATACAGTCATCTATGGCTGCAGTGCTGCTCTATTCAGGAGGGTTACAAGCTCTGCAAAACGCCTTGATATCAGCGGCGTTCCCATTTTCCTTTATCATGATACTGATGGTTGTCTCCTTGTACAAAGCATTGCGAGCAGACAAAGCAGCCATTGAAGAAGGAAAAACGACAGCAACGGAGAAAACTTCAGCCTAAAAAGAAGGTCCGGAGTCATTCCGGACCTTCCTTTATGGATCTGTAGATTTGATTTCAACTAGAGAAGGTCAAGTCCGATGTTGTAACGTCTAGCTATAGTGTCCAGACACTCGATACTTAAGGGACACCCTCCGCCACTTAATGGTTTGCCTATGCTTGTCGTGTCTTCCAGAACCCTTCTGCTTTTGTGTTTTACAAGTTTGTTGTAAAAATGTATCATAAAATCTTACAAATGTTTGATAGAATAGAGAAGATATAAATGAAAAGGAGTACGTCATTATGTGGGAATGGAGAAACATATATCGTGGCATGATCATGGGGGCGAGCGACGTTGTTCCAGGGGTGAGTGGAGGAACGATTGCGGTTGTTCTAGGAATCTATGATCGGTTGATTGCAGCGATCAACGGCATTTTCAGTAGAGAGTGGAAGAAACATTTGAAGTTTCTAGTTCCGCTTGGTCTGGGGATCGGGATATCGATTGTTCTGTTAGC
Organism: Halobacillus mangrovi; assembly: GCF_002097535.1. Classification (GTDB taxonomy): domain Bacteria; phylum Bacillota; class Bacilli; order Bacillales; family Halobacillaceae; genus Halobacillus; species Halobacillus mangrovi_A. The sequence goes on along the minus strand of NZ_CP020772.1, from coordinate 3,913,501 downwards.
TCGATTAATCGAATGGTTGTTTGAACATTATCCAGGACCGACTAAATTTTTCTTTTTAGGATTGATCATTGGAGTCATTCCTTACTTAGTTTACAAAGGGGATGTGAAGAACCAATTTAAAGGGAAGCACTATCTACTGCTTTTAATTGGTGCAGCCCTAGTAGCCTCGATGGTGTTCTTTCAGACGAGCGAAGGGGAACAGATGCAGAATTTTACGTTCTCTACCTACATTTTGCTTTTCTTTTCAGGATGGATTGCAAGCAGTGCGATGATTCTGCCGGGCATTAGCGGTTCCTTTATTTTGTTAATCATTGGAGTTTACTCTACAGTAGTAGGCGGAATCTCTGATTTCAGATTCGATATCATTGCTGTTGTCGGTTTAGGAATCCTATTCGGAATTATCGTAATGAGTAAAATTGTTAAATTCTTTTTAGATAACTACACATCAGGAACATTTGCCGTCATCATAGGACTGGTCATCGGTTCTGTGTTTGTTATTTTCCCAGGAGTGCCTGAAAGTGGAACAATGATGATCGTAAGTATTGTTACATTCTTAAGCGGACTACTGGCTGCGTGGCTGCTTGGGCGTGTAGAATATAAATAAGTAAATGATAAGACAATAGTTGCAAACGACTATTATCATTGATAATAGAGTTCAGACAAAAGGAGAATGTAAGATGGAATCAATTCATACCGTAGAAGTGTTCGACCAGACCATTTCAAATGACCAGCCTGTCATCATTAAATTCCAGGCGGACTGGTGTCCGGATTGCCGACGTATGGACATGTTTATCGGAGATATTTTAGAGGAATATAACCAGTACAATTGGTACGATGTGAACCGCGATGAGCTTCCGGAAATTGCTGAAAAGTATGAGGTTATGGGAATCCCAAGCCTGCTAATTTTCAAGAACGGTAAGAAAATCGCTCACCTTCATAGTGCCAATGCCAAAACTCCTGAAGAAGTTCAAGAGTTTTTACAGGCCAGTCTTTAATTTTTACGTCCACATGGGGTTCCGTGTGGGCGTTTTGTATACAGAACGGAGGGGATTGGGTGACAAGGAGGTTATTGCTCGTTGGTGCTGGGCACGCTCACTTGGAAGTACTGCGGCAGTTGAAAGAAGAACCTATAAATAATGTTGATATCTGTTTGATCTCACCTTCTGATTATCAGTACTATTCGGGCATGTTTTCAGGATTTACGGAAGGCATTTATACCAGGGAAGAGACAAGAGTGAACATTCGTAAACTCGCAAAAGAAACAGGTGTTCATTTTATAAAAAAGATGGCTGAAAAAATTCTTCCAAGTCATCATAAGCTGATTTGTATGGATGGATCTGTGTATCCATTCGATGTCATCAGCTTTGATATTGGTTCAAAAAGCCTTCCAGAAGAATTTTGTGAAACAGTGGCACGCAGCATTAAACCCAATTATCACTTTATCGATCACATTCAAGAAATACGTCAGACGAGCCAACCCTTAATTGTGGGCGGAGGAGCGGCCGGAACAGAACTGGCTTTATCGATTCAAGCTTATAAAGAAAAGCATCGTTTGCAAGGACAAGTTCGTCTGGTAACTTCTGAGACTATTCTCCCTCAGTCTCCCTCCTGGGTTTCAAGTAAAATGAAGACCCTTCTTCTTAAAAAAGGAATCCAAGTGTGGGAAAATGAGCGGGTCAAAGAGGTTGGAGATCATTATATTAAAACCGACTTCGGTAACAAGATTAGACATACAGGAGTACTGTGGTTAGGAGGAGCTCTTTCAGATCCGATCTTTCAGCGCTCTAAGGTAGAGGTGGATAACAAGGGATTTGCCATGGTGCGATCCACTCTTCAATTTGAAGAATATGATTATATATTTGGAGCTGGTGACTGCGTAACGTTGAGTGAATATCCTGAGCTTCCAAAGAGCGGAGTGTATGCTGTCAAGCAAGGACCAATTCTTTTCGAAAATTTGAAGAATTATATGACGGATCAACCACTCATTGACTATTCTCCTCAGAAGACGGCCTTGTACATTTTATCAACTGGAAGAAAGAAAGGCTTTCTAATTTACGGTCCTCTCGTTAATCATAGTCATAGAGCATGGAAAGTCAAAAACAAAATTGACCTTGAGTTTATGGAAAAATATAAATAAGCGTTTGGTCGTGGATGGACCAAACGCTTATTTTATAAATTCAACCATCGACGTACCTTGTTGCGAAATAAGAAGGTCATCACCAATAATAGAGCAAATACGCTAAGTGCAATAAGGATCAAGGTACGATTTCCACTTGCTAAGCTTGTGCCTACCAGACTGTAGGCAAATGTTCCGGGTAGCATGCCTAAGACGGTTGCCCCGACGAAAGGTCCTATTTTCACCCTTGTCATACCTGCGAGGTAGCTGAGGATATCGAAACCAACAATAGGGATGAGTCGAAGAATGAAAACATAGTGAAATCCTTTATCCTTCATTCTGTAATAGATCTTTTCGGCCCATTTGGATTCCTGAAATTTGACCACGGAATCTCCAAAGAACCTTCCCATCATATACCCTGTTACTCCGGCAGCGGTTGCCCCGATAACAATGTACAGCATCCCTGGCCATATGCCGTATGCAAATGCAGCAGCGAGAGATAGTACAGATGTAGGAAAGGCTACAATTGGGCCGATAGCATAAATCGCCATAAAGATGAGCGGACCATAGATACCGAAAGACAGAATATAGGTTCTGATGTTATCTGCAGAAACATCAAATTCGCGACGAGCGAACCAGGCGATGGCAACAAAAACGGTGAGGAATATTAGAGCTCTTACCACACTATTGAGCTTCATTCATGCCTACCTCCAGTGAATTCTCGGATGCTGGCAACAGGTACATATAAAGTGACATGATGATTGATTTCAGGCGTTTTTTTAGGAAGAATAATATTTTGGTTCAAATCTTTAATCAAAATATGATGAAATACAAGTCCATTCTGATAGGTGGTATGCTGCACAAATCCTTTTAGAGCCATAATCTCCACATCAATTTCGGGAGGACTAAGGGTAACATCCTTCAATGGAACGTGCTTTGTTTTATCAAGAATGATATGCCCGCCGAGGAAGTTAGCGACAAAAGCATTTGCCGGATATTCATGAAGGAGTTCGGGCTGATCGATTTGCTGGAAAATTCCCTCATGAAAGATGCCGACGCGGTCACCCATAATCATCGCCTCTTCTATATCATGAGTGACGAATAGGGAGGTGATGGAATGCTCTTCTAAAAATTTTCTCACCCAAAACCTTAATTCACTTCTCAGATTGGGATCTAAGCTGCTAAAAGGCTCGTCGAATAAAATGACTTCCGGATCTGTGGCCATCGCTCTTGCTAAAGCGACACGCTGTTGCTGCCCCCCTGAAATTTCTCCTGGAAAAAAATCTTGATAGGGATTCATGCCAATAGCTTCAAGCAGCTGTTGGATTTTAGAGTCATCCTTATTGCCTGCCAGTTTTGCCCCATACCGTATGTTTTCTATTACAGTCATATGCGGAAATAACAAAGGCTGCTGAAAGACGAGGCTGATGTTCCGTTTGTTTGCTTTTTTATTTGTTATCTCATGATCATTCATAAGAATGTTTCCTTTTGTGGGGGATTCGAGTCCGGCTAAAACCCTTAATAGGGTAGTTTTTCCGCTGCCGGAGGGACCCACTACACTCAGAACCTCCCCTTTATTTAATTTGAAATCAAGATCTTTAAAAATGGGCTGTTGATTAAAGTTTTTTGTTAACTGATAAATTTCCAGAGCGATAGTCATCTTCTATTCCTCCATGGCATGCGTGAATAGGGTAGGAGGAGAATTAATGCCTCCATCACTAGATATAAGCTGAGCGGAATCATAGCAAACCAGACAGAAAAAGCCGCCATCACTGAAGCATTCGCAGTCTCGAGAAACGGGAAGAAAATCATCGGCAGGGTGATCACCCGTCCTCCACCGATTATGGCTGTGATTGCATACTGGCTTAAGCTGATGACAATGGTTAAAAACGTTACACTCCTTAGCGCGGGTTTCATCAATGGAAGTTCTACAGTGAACAATTGGTAAACAGGAGAAGCTCCTAATACTAAAGGTTGTTCAAATAGATGCTTTCCTAATTGATGAAAAGCATTATGAAAGATTTTAATACTGTAGGGCACGGTAGGGACAAGATGAATAAGAATGACACCTAATAAAGTATCCGCTAATCCTATACGAATCATAAATAGGTGAAGGCCCATGGCAATAGCCAATACAGGAATCATTATAGGAGAAAGAAGGATAGCTTCCACGAATGACTTCCCTCGAAAGGAAAGAAGAGCCAGTGCTTTTCCTGTGCTTATACCTAAAATTAAATTTACAAGCAGCACGCCTGCCCCGATCCCAATTGACGATAAGGAAGCTTCTAACAGCTTGGGGTCAGACAAGAGAACTTCATAGCTCCTCCATTGAAAATTTAACCCTTCTCCCGCTTGAAACCGCCATGTTTGACTAAAGCTTTGCAAAATTAGGAGCAGGACAGGTCCTACAAACAAAACGACAGCGACAAGGTAGAAAATCATTCGATTATTCGTAGTAGAATTCATCTGAATCTTCCCCTCAATGCCTTCCATCGCTTCTTATTCATCCAAGCGTACCCTGCCCATGCCATTAAGAGAATCGATAAGCTAAGAGTGATCATAGCAGCAAATGCTAACGGCCGCTTTTCCCAGCTGCTGCCGTAAAACCATTCATAACTTAAGACAGATACCATCTCAGGGAATGTCGTTCCTAGTAAGGCGGGGACTTCATAAGCTGAGACGGTGAAAGAAAATACAATTAAGAAAGTTTCGATCAAGACCGGCAGGATAAATGGCCATTCAACAGACGTAAATGTTCTCCATAATCCTCCCCCGAGTGTACGGACCAAATCGTAATATTCAGGCTTGATTGATGCATAGACGGGCAGAAGCATGAGAATAACGAAGGGTACCTCTTTCCATACATACGTAAGGATGATTCCTATTCCAAAAGGATCACGTGTCCAGACAGGAAAGGAACGACTATCATTCAGCCATCCACTAGTCTGTAGAATCTGAGAGATTACACCTGATTCCGATAATAAGAGAATCACCATGTACCCCCAAACAAAGTGAGGAAAGAGCATGGGCAGCCAGACAATCAAGCGGGGTGTATATCTCTCTAAATACGTGTAAAAAAATCGTGTCAATATTAGCCCGATCATTAAAGAGAGCAATGTAGCAATGAAAGCATTTTTAAAACTGAAAATCACTGAGGTTAAAAAACGATCGGATTCAAGTAGACTCTGATAATGTTCTAATGTAAAGGAGCCATTTTTTTGAACGCTTTGATAAACTGCTGCAAATAATCCGTAAAAGGGGAGGAGTAAAAACAGAACGGTTGGCAGAAACAGCAGATACGGCTTAGTTTTGGACAACTTCATTGAACCACTGTTCTTTCATCCAGTCGACATACGCAGCTTCCGTCTCTGGAATAAAGCTTTCTTCAAGTTTTTTCTGACTCAATACACTCGGTCCTCTTTCTACAGAGCGGAATGCTTTTTTCATATGATCGGGTAACTTTTCGATGCTGATCGGTGTATTTTCTCCCCAATAGTCTGGTTTTAATTTAGCCAGCTGAGCTTCTGGCGAAAGCATGAAATTGATCGCTGTTAAAGCCCCTTCAAGGTTTGAACTATTGAAGGGGATAGAAAGGAAGTGGGTATTTCCAATAGAACCTGGCTCCATTACGAATGAGCGTGTTGATTCAGGAAAAACCCCTTGCTCAATTAGGGACACTGCACGAGCTTCGTTATATCCCATCGTCATCCATACTTCTCCTTGACTATATAAACGATCGAGCTCTGTCAATGTATTCGGGTAATGCTCTCCAGAGCGCCAAAGGTCAGGCTCTATCTCATTCAGATAACTCCAGGATTTGTCCGCTGTTTCTGCTATTTGTTCCTTGTCCAGCGGCTGCTCATAGATGTCGGACGGAGATTCAGCATTAGCATATAGGATATGTCTAAGAAATGCGTTCCCCGTAAAATCTTCTGCATTTGGATAAGTAAATTTGCCAGGGTTTTCTTTAATCCATGTCTTTAAGTTCTCAAATGAAGCAGGAGGGGAATCAATCTTGGAAGAGTCATAGTGAAAGACGAATTGAACTTTCCCCCAAGGGGCTTCCATTCCTTTTATTTCTGTTCCAAAGTCGGTTTGGAAAGCCGGATCATTGGTTTGGTAGTATTTATTAAAATTTGGAAGCGATTCAGTGAATGAGCCTGCCAGCAACCCAGTTTCTTTGGCGTTTTTGAAATTCTCTCCGTTAATCCAAATCATATCAATCGTCCCGTCTTTTTTCCCTGCTTGTTTTTCTGTCTGGAGTTTTTGAAGGATTTCTTCTGTCTCCATAGGAACCCGTTCAAGGGTAAGGTTGAAGTTTTTTTCAAGACGTGAGGCTACCCATTCATCCATGTATTGATTAATGCCTTCATCACCGCCCCACATGAACATTCGTACTTTCGTATTTTCTGCTTCTGACTCTATCTCATTCCATGATATAGTTGTGAGCTTTGAAAGGCTTTTTTCGGATCCATCTTCTCCGCAGGCAGTTAGAACAAGAAGGAAAGATCCGATCAATAAGCCTAAGATTTTATTCATTGGGTGTCCCCCTTGCATATGTCTATTTTACTATCTTCCCTAATCGACCTACTGTAATCTATCATACAAACATTGCTGCCGATTGGGAAATAATTAATAGTGGAAGAGCGCATAAGCATGGAAGGAACAGGGAATGGAAGGATAGAGCTTAGAGGAGGGATAATGTTGTTGTACGAACAATTTTCAAAACCTAAAGGCTTTCTTGGAAAGTGTGCCGGATGGTTTATGGTGCAGGAGAACAATGAACTGAACGATTGGACGTTATCCTTTCTCACAATAGAAGAGAATGATCGTATACTTGAGATCGGATTTGGTCCAGCGGAAGCGTTAAAAAAAGCGGCTAAATATAATGGAGTGGAGCTGTTTGGAATCGATCCTTCTGAAGCTATGCTTGAAACAGCTTTAAGAAGATTGAATAAAGCGTCCAGACCGAAGCAGATTTGCCTTAGAAATGGGGAAGCAAGTGATTTAAGGAAATTTCATCAGCCCCTGGACAAAATTTATGCGATTAATAATGTCACCTTCTGGGAGGATCCTGTAAAAACTCTTACTCATTTACGTTCTTTGTTAAGGGAAAGAGGAAAGATCGCTTTAACGATCCAACCTCACGAGGAAGGAGCAGGTGACGATACAACAGATGTGCTCGGAGGTCAGCTGAAAACACTCCTTCACAAGGCCGGCTTTCAAAATATCGAAATATTTATTAAGCCTTCAAATCCGAATAATGCGGTTTGTGCCGTAGCGATGAATTAATAAAGCCTTTTCGTATAACTTTCATTGAAAGCATCCTGCACTTTGGCTTCATTAAAGTCATCTAGTTTTGCATGATCAGCCATCATTTTCGCTGGCTTTGCAAGACCACTTGAATCTGGCCATTGATCTGGGTCCCAGAGGTGGGATCGTTTTAAAGCTTTGGCACAGTGAATATAGCATTCTTCTACAGATACTAAGATGCCGATTTTCGGAATATGCCCTTTTTCTTCAAGGTGTTGAAGGATCGTGGAATCTTTAATGATTTCTGCTTTTCCATTTATTCGAAGGGTTTCCTCTAAGCCTGGTATCATGAATAGAAGACCTATGTTTTTGTTTTCAAGCAAGTTTCGTATCGAATCCATTCGCTCAGGCAGTACAAAATGTTTGGTATCTAAAATATAGACAAAACCCGGTTCATCTCCCCGTGGGGAGCTATCGCATTCCCCATCCTTATTTGACGTACTAAGCACGGTGAAAGGAGAGTGTTGAAGGAAGGGTATGCAATGTTCATCAAGGTGTCGAATCACTTTATGCTGAGCCAAAGGGCCAGCCGTTCCTTGCAGCTGTTCCAGTTCTTCAACGGTCGATACGGTTTCATAAGTTTTTTTCATAGTGGCAGCCACTCCTTAGGAAAATTTGCTTTATGCTAGGATAAGGATAAGAGGGGGGGATAACTTGAATAGATTAAAGAAAGAGGAAAGAGAATATGTCATTGCGCGGGTGCAGGAATATTTCGAACTAGAAAGGGGCGAGGAAATCGGTGAACTGGCTGCAGACCAGCTTGTCCAATACATGGTGAATGAACTTGGCCCCTTTTTATACAATAAGGCCATTCATGACTCAAGGCGGATGGTAGAGCAAAAAGTAATGAACCTAGATGAAGACTTGCTGTCTTTAGAAAGACCTGCGGGCCGTCCTAAAAGATAACTTCTTTTTGAATAAGTAATCCTCCGTCGAAAAAGTTTCGTGACGGAGGATTTTCTTCTGGGAGATAGGGATAAGGTTTTCAGTAGTTGCCAGAGTTTTTGAGATTGGTAGTCTCTGTCTGACGTAATTCGAAGGCCTCAGCTAAGAGTTCATAGGATCTTAGGCGATCTTCAAAAGGCGTTACAATTGTATTGACAATAATCTCATCAACGTGATAAATCTGAGCCAATTCTTGTATTTCTTCCTTTACTTTCTCTACAGAACCTACAATCATACGGTTGCGGTTTTCTTGGATACGCTGTTCCTCAAAATGAGAGTAAGGGTACTGAAGCGCTTCTTCAGGTGTAGGAAAATAATTATTTTTCCCGCCTTGTTCAATTTTCAAAAGAGCAAGGTCCAGACTAGAAGCTAGATACTCCGCATGCCCATCTGAATCCGCGCAAACGACGAAAATGGACACGTTCGCGTTTGGCTCACTTTGCTGCATAGAAGGAGTAAAATAGTTGAAATAACGCTCAACCGCTCTTGTGCCTCCACGTCCATTAATAAAATGGGCAAAAGAGTAGGAAACCCCTAAGTCAGCTGCAAGTCGTGCACTTGTCCCGCTTGAACCGAGCATCCAGATTGGCGGGGATGTTTCTCCTCTAGGTGTCGCATAGATATCCATTCCATGTGGATCTTGACCATGTAAATAGGCCATCAATTCCTCGATTTGACCCGGGTAGCCCTCGACATTTGGTACGCTACCCCCGTTGAGGGCAAGGTTTACATTTGGCATGCCTCCAGGTGCTCGCCCTACGCCTAAATCAATCCGGCTCGGGTGCAGAGTTTCAAGTACCCTAAACGACTCGGCTACCTTATAAGAACTATAGTGAGGAAGGAGGACTCCTCCGGTTCCAATGCGGATATTTTCGGTGTGGGCGGCCAAATGAGCAGCCAGTATTTCAGGAGATGAGCCAGCTAACGACTCTGTACTATGGTGTTCGGAGACCCAGAATCTGTGATAGCCTAATCGATCTGTCAGCTTCGCAAGTTCCTTCGTTTGCTGAAAGGCTTCGTGAGGATTCATCCCGGATAAGATGGGGGACTGGTCCAGTACACTTAATTTCATGATTCATTACCCCCTTTGCTTTTCAAATTTATCATTTATTCTATCGTCCCATGAGAACTTAGGATATGCAAATTTATGAATCTAACTAGTTGCTTTTGTTCAACGAATCTGTGGTTAGCCATAAATAATAACATTTTTCTGGAAGGTTTGATGTCTATATATCTGGGAATTTAGGGGCGTTGGGGAAGAATTCGCTTTCCTGCGGGGGACCTGACGAGCTTCCGCGGGCTGCGCCCTGTGGGATCTCGCCTATTTCCTTCTCCCGCGGGAGTCTCACCCTTCCCCAACGCCCCTAGCTATTTAATCAAAAAAAGTGTTCCTCTTATAGGAAGGAGGAACACTTTTTTCTATCTAGCAAGAAGGCCTAGAAGACCATAGGTTGTGAGTGTGTCTTCGTCGACATCGATTATGTCCTGAAAGTCCAGATCACGCAGTTTAATCGGAGTAATGAATGGAGCCTGTCGGCGAAATTCATCTTTTGGCTGATAGGCCAGCCATTCTCCTTCCTGGAGCCCTTCCGTTACCTCGATTAGGCCTTCCTCGTTAATTCCTGTAGTAACAGCCCGTCTTTCTAATCGTCCTTCACTATTCATCACCCAGGCATACAAATTCTTTTCAGTTAGTAATAGATCTTCCATGACGGTGACTGCTCCGAGCGCTTCAGCCGTAACAATATCTACATCAGCATGATATCCTGGCAAAAGCTGTTCCTCCGATTCATCTATGCTTACTTCAAACGGATAGTAGCTGGAGCGGTGGACTTCGACTTCTTCTGGAAAGCTATGGATCGAAGATAGTGTACCTTCTAATTCAAGGTTCAAATCTTCCACTTCAATACGCGCGGCCATATCTTCTTCTACCAATTTCCTTTCATCTTCATTGAACTTTCCTTCAATTTGAAGATTCGTAGATTTCAAGGTGAGAAGAGGGGCATTCAATTCTTCGGAAATATCAGTAATTGTACCTGAGAAAGAACTTGTAACGGTAATGGTCTGTCCTTCCTCCTGCAGCTGATCAAGTTGATCCTCTGCCATTTCAAGCATAGCTTCTTTCTTTGTCAATTCTGCTTCTTGCTCCGCTAATTTACTCTGTTTTTGAAATTCCGTCTCTACATACTGTGCAGGCTCACTGGAATCACTTGTATCGTCTGAATTATTGAAGAAAGAGCTGGTGTTGTCGCTTTCGGGTTCAGGGACCTCATAATTCTCGATCTCATTTATGTAATCCTCAATCGCGTTAATTTCTTCTTTAAGAAGGGCAATTTCTCCTTCAAGGTTGCTCTCCTGCTGTGCATAATTTTGAACTTCATAGGTGTAAAGATCATCTCCTTCGCTAACGGATTGGTTTTCCTCAACGAGAAACTCCTGAAAGGCTCCAACCTCCTGGCTGAAATAAACCTCTTCGGATTCCTGGGAGGCAAAGACCCCCTCCGTATCAAGGGTTTCAAACAGATCATAGGTAATCGCCTGTGACCATTCGTTAACATAGGATTTACGGTCAACTTTTTCATGATCTTCATCGAAGTAAATCAGGAATGCATTTGCTGTAACAAGAGCAATAATAGCTAAGCCGATGATTCTGCCTTTATAGTTCTTCTTTTTCATTAATGATACACACCTTTTCTTACTTGATGATTTGAAGAAGAAACAGGTCGTAGTAGGATAGCGCTGCTGTTCCTGCCCATAGTAGAATGTGCCAAAAAATAACGCCCGTCCATATCCAGCCTTTTTTTGTTGAAGAGAGCCATGAAATACACTTCACCTGGTACCAAATGATAAAAAGCTGGAAAAGGGAAATGGCACCGAAAAAGTAAATGACCCAATCAAGCTCTGTTATGTATGAAGTGATCACACCTAGAGAAAAAGGGGATACATACCAGTCAATCCCTGCAAACAACATTAAAGGAACCCAGGTCACTCGCTCGATGAGCATGATCAATAATACGTTCATTTGTATGATGAATAACCGTTTATAGGAAACATCATTAAATAACCAGTAAAAGAACGATGATATAAACAGGATGAACAAGTAGACGAGGAGAGCATAGGCTGCTCGTCCAATCACAAACCATATTTTCCTGAACTCGTATTCGACCCTGTTCCAACCTGTCATATTGGCAGAAATCGCTTCTGAACCCAACCCAAGCCATGCTGTCCATGTGTATGTAAGAATCGTCAACACGAGTAAGAAGAATAATAGATTCCATACATTCTTTATTCTTTCAGCCTCATTCAACTTGAATAGATGATCATCACGGCGCAAAAAAAGTTTGATCAAATTCACGGAATATGTCATGAAGTCCATCCTTTATCTATGTAGTCCAGTTGCTTATGTAGCAGCGTTCTTTTCCTTCCTGCAAAAAATAGTCAGGATTACACGAAAGAAGAACGAAACTTGTGTCTATTCTCTATTCATTTTAACTGAATTTGTCGTACCATGCTATAAGATCATTGAAATTATTGGAAAAGCTCTGAGGATAGATTGCTAAAACAAAAGCACGACGTGTGCTCACGCCGTGCTTTGATGATTATTAGGGGGATGGTGCTGTTTCGTAACGATTTGGTAAATCTTTTTTGGATTTAAAAAATAATGTTCTGTCTTTGTATAAGAAAACGATAGAGAGAATGAACGATAAAAGGTCTGAAATGGGAAATGCCAGCCATACGCCAGTCACCCCAAAGAAGTGGGGAAGGATCAGGACTAGTGGTATCAGGAATAACACTTGGCGAGCCATGGACAGGATCAGGGCAGGTTTTGCCATTCCAAGCGCTTGATATAGTCCTCCGCTTACAACCTGGGCACCAATGAGAATGGCAAGAGCAAACATAATCCTCATCGCATGAGCCCCTGTTTCTATCGTAGCTTTATCACCTGTGAAGATTTGCATGAGTCCTTCAGGGAACGCCATCATCAATACGAAAATCCCTGCCGAAATGATAGTAACCACTTTCATCCCAAGAAGGATGGTTTCTTTTAAACGGTCATACTGTTTAGCTCCATAGTTATACCCAATGATTGGCTGCATCCCTTGCAAAACACCAATCATAGGCATGATTGTGAACATCGAAAGTTTTTGCACGATCCCAAATACACCGACCTCAAATTCACCGCCAAATTTAATGAGCATTAGGTTGATGGCAATCATCATTCCGCTTCCTGATACCTGGCGGATGAATGCAGGCATTCCGATCGAAATGACTTCTTTCAACACATGAAATTTTGGCTTCAAATAAGCCGTGTATAGCTGAAGAGATGATCTCCCTTGAAGGAAATAAAAGAGTACGACAACGCTGACAGAAGCCTGAGAAATAACGGTTGCTACAGATGCTCCTTGTACTCCCATATCTAGTCCGAAAATGAAGATTGGGTCCAGAATGATGTTCAACACAGCAGGAATGATCATTGTAATCATCGCGAATCTTGAGTTGCCCTCTGATCGGATGATGCTGTTTGTTGTGAATGCAAATGAGAAGAAAATGGATCCCAGCATGATTGGGAACAAATAATCCTTCGCATAAGGTAAAATATTCTCGGTGGCTCCAAATAGCGTGAGCATTGGTTCAAGAAACGTGAAAGCACTGACAAAGCCAATGACACTAATAATGATGATTGTAAACAAGATATTTCCGAATACCTCGTTCGCTTCCTCCGCTTTGTTTTCACCTAGAAGACGTGATATGACTGAGGCGCCCCCAATACCGACAGCTGCTGAGATTGCCATCAAGATCATCATGACGGGGAAGCCAATACTTACACCGGAAACGCCAAGTATTCCGACACCTCTGGCAATAAACAAGGTATCGATTACATTATATAAAGCCATGACGAACATTCCGATCATGGCTGGAATAGATAAATTTGCAAGTAATTTAGGAATGGGTTGAGTTCCTAAGCGTTGACTCTGTTGTTTCATGGATTAATCCCTTCCGGATGGTTTCAAATTGGCCTGCATTTTTTTCAACCAAGAAACCATAATTATTTGTTCTTCCTCACTAAGTCCTTGAGAAGCTTTTGATTCGATTTCCTCAATAATTCGTAAAATGTTTCCATGAAGTTCAAGACCCTTCTCTGTAAGAGTAATCCATTTTGAGCGTTTGTCTTTTGAACAGGAAACTTTTTGGATGCGCTCGTGTTTGAGAAGAGAGTCGACAATTCCATTCATCGAAGATGCTTTAATATGGAGTTTCTTCTGTAAGTCAGATTGTGTCTGATCTCCATATTTAGCAAGGAGATAGATCACTTTTGCCTGTGAATGAGTCAGGTCATATTGACTGAGTTCTTCATTATATAAGTTCTGTATAAAATGTGAGACCATATGGATGTTGTATCCCAAGGAATCATTATATTGTTGATCACTCATAATTACTTAGCCCCCTAAACAAATATAAGTATAATCCAGCTTGATTATTCTGTAAATAAATATGTTTTTATGGTCATAATTTATTAGGGAACTAATTAAATGGTAAGCCAGAAACCATCATTGTAGTGTGGGTGAAAAAGACATAGTAAAATAAGGGAATAAAAGAGGCTAGACTAGTAGGAAAGGAATACATACTATTTTCTTGGAAATGGTTTCAATTGGTTAGGATTAGTAAATCATAACTGTAGGGAAAGGATGATAGGAATGGCTCGGTACGAAAAGGGACTTTTTATATATAACGGGAATTCGGATAGCAATGAACTGAAGCAGGGACTCTCACAAACTTTACATGTACTTACACCATATTTCAAAGAGTTGAAAGTCATCCAAACCCAATCCGTTGAGGAATTGGACGCTGTGTGCAAAGGGCAAGCAGCCGAAGTCGATGTGCTTTTCATTTTAGGTGGAGACGGGACCTTGCATGAATGTATTAATAGCTTAGCGGAACTTGAGAAAAGGCCAATCCTGGGTGTTCTTCCTGGCGGTACTTGCAACGATTTCAGCCGTGTACTAGGTATACCTCAAAATCTTAAACAGGCAGCTGAAGCCATCATGGAAGGGGAGGAAGTTTCCGTAGATGCAGGGAAGACAGAAACAGAATACTTCATCAACTTTTGGGGAATCGGACTGGTTACACAGACTTCGTTTAATATTGACGAAGAGCAAAAAAGTCGTTTAGGAGTATTGAGTTATTTTATCAGCGCGTTGAAAACGATGGGCCAGGCGAGACCTTTTGAATTTACGATTGATATTGATGGGGAGCGTCTGGAGGGGGAGGCCGTCATGATCCTTGTCATGAATGGGCGGTTTATTGGAACGAGGCAGGTACCTGTCCCTACAATTGATCTGCATGATGGAAATATGGACGTGCTCATCATTAAGAATTCAAACCTTACCTTATTTAAAGAATTAATGACAATGAAACGTCCATGGGCGGATGAAGACAGATTTCAAGAACTACATCACAGGCAAGGGAAGGAAATCTGGATTGAAGTGGATTCTTCCCAGGAAATCGATATGGATGGCGAAATTAAAGGAGAAACACCGGCTTCTATTAAAGTATTGAATGATCACTTCACTTTTTTAAGCGGAGGCTCTACAGGTTTTCAGCTTTTCTCCAATGGTGAATCTTAATCTGTATTCATTTTCGGAAATATCCTCACCACCCACTTCATCAATATGACTTTGACATGGTTTCGAGATCAGAGGGATGCCATATCCAGAACCGCATAAGTCCAGCACCCTCCTTTCATGTAGGCGATAGAAAACCGGTACCTGGAATATATTCGATCTAAAGAAAGTTCATAGAATCCATATGTTCAGGAATGACACGTTTACCTGTATCTTTCAGCACTTTTTGTCACCGCCTTCTATTCGTTATCATTATTATGGTGTACATCTCAAACTTCTTCCAAAGGAGTTGTCAAGATGATAGGGCAGGATGGTTTGACAGCTTAAATTTTTTCAACTTATACTAGCTTTATTGTAAAAAAGGATGAGAGGGCGAAAGAGATGAGCGAACAAGACATGTACCGTAAGAAAAAAGAAGACCCTTCGTTGAAGCTGTTTGTGGTTTTATCAAAGGCGCAGAGGGCAATATCTGATCTTGTTAAGGATGATATCCAGCGATACGGATTGAATCCTACCGAATTCGGAGTGCTTGAATTACTTTATCACCAGGGTGATCAACCTCTTCAAAAGATTGGAGAGAAAATTTTGCTCGCAAGTGGAAGCATTACGTATGTAGTGGATAAACTTGAGAAAAAAGAGTATCTGGAAAGAATCCCTTGTCCAGAAGATCGAAGAATTACTTATGCTGCCATCACCGAAAAAGGCCGCGACCTGTTGCATGGCATTTTCCCTGATCATTGGAAGCAGATCGAAGCGATTACTTCAGGCTTAACAGATGAGGAGAAAGTTGAAGCGATCGAGTTATTGAAGAAACTCGGGACGTACGCCGATCAACAAAAAGAGGGTAGCTAATTGTCTGAAAATAAGATATACTAAGGTTAATTCTAAAGACAAAAGGAGGGTATGAAGATGTTACAGAAGCACGTTGTTGGATTCCAAATGAATTACATCCGCCGTGCGCAAACTCATGATTCAGCTGTCAACGGGACACGTATGTCCAATTTTACAGCTGAATAATGAAACAAATGTAACGTCTCATACCTGAAAAATAAGCAAATGACGCTGAAGAAAGTCAGAGGTAACGGGACCTCTGACTTTTTTTGTCTTTAGGAGGAAAAAATAATGATGATCACAATGAAAGATGTATATAAAATCGTAGCAGGCCGTGTCCTTTTTGAATCCTTGCAATTTGAATTGCGGGAAGGACAGAGGGTCGGACTAGTCGGCAGGAACGGGAGCGGAAAATCCACCCTTTTCCGGCTTATTACAAAAGAAGAACAACTGGATGGGGGAGACCTGTTCATTCAAAAAGGTTTGAGTATAGGATATCTAAGGCAAATCCCTGAGCAATGGGAAGGAACAGGGAGAGCTTATTTGGAAAAGGCTTTTGAAGAACTTTTTAAGATGACGAAGCGTATGAAAGAACTTGAAGAGGAAATGACAGACCCAGATAAAATGGAGAAAGCTTTAACAACTTACGGTGACTTGCAGGATCAATTCACCCAGGCAGGCGGATATGAAATGGAGTCATCTATTGATATGGTGGCGAACGGACTAAATATCGGCCACCTCCTGCACCAACCATTTTCCCATTTGAGTGGAGGAGAAAAAACGAAGCTGGGTCTGGCTAAACTTTTGCTGGAAAACCCGGATGTACTATTGTTAGATGAGCCGACCAACCATTTGGATCTGCAGGCGATCGAATGGCTGGAAGAATACTTGAAGCAGTACAACGGAGCGATTTGTATCATTTCTCACGATCGTTACTTTCTCGATCGTATCGTAACTACAATCATGGACCTGGAATCAGGGGAAATTGATGTCTATAAAGGAAATTATTCATCGTTTGAAAAGCAAAAAGAAGAAAAGCTGCTTGCAGAGTTCCATCAATATCAAGAGCAGCAAAAAAAGGTCAAAAAAATGAAAGAAGCCATCCGGAGACTGCGGCAATGGGCGAATGAGGCCAATCCTCCGAATCCGAAGCTTTTTAAGAAAGCAAAAAGTATGGAGAAGGCACTTGAGCGGATGGAAAAACTAGATCGGCCGGTGATTGATCCAAAAACGATGAACTTATCCTTGAATGCTGAAGGAAGAACGGGCAAAGATATTGTGGTCGCCGAAGGAATACAAAAAATGTACGACAGCCGTCATATCTTAAAACAGGTCGATCTGCATGTCCGCTATAAAGACCGGTTGGCCATTGTAGGTACCAATGGAAGTGGAAAATCAACGCTTCTCCGTCTTCTGCTCGATGAGGAAAAGCCAGATTCGGGCACGATCAAGCTTGGACCTTCCATCCAAATTGGTTATTTGCCACAAAATCCCCTTCATGAGGTAGACCGCGATCAGAGGATGATCGACTATTTCCGATCTATGATTACGGTCACGGAAGGAACTGCCCGTCATATTTTGGCTGGGTTCATGTTTTACGGCTACGATGTGTTCCAAAAGATCCGAAATTTGAGTGGCGGAGAACAAATGAGGTTGAAACTGGCTGTGTTTATGCATCAGGGCATTAACGTTCTCATATTGGATGAACCAACGAACCATCTCGATATTGAGTCTCAAGAAGTGCTCGAGGAAGCCCTCCATAAGTTTGAAGGCACAGTCATCGGAGTGTCTCACGATCGCTATTTTTTAAATCAGTGTTTTACTGACACCGCCTACTTGGTTGATGGAAAACTCCATCGTTATATAGGAGCGTATGATGAAACGAGAGAGCGCTGGATGGAATTACTTGAAGCTCAAAAAGTGACACAGCAAGCAGCGGAAACCAAAAAACAGGGGAAGAGCGTAAAACAGGAGATTTTGAAGGCAAGTCCCGATCAGACCCCTACCATTGAAGAAGAGATCGAACATTTGGAAGAATCCTTATCTGCAATTGAAAAGCAAATGCTACAGGAAGAAAATGCAGAACGATTAATGGAATGGCAGACGGAAAAAGAAGCGCTGACAGATAAGATTGAGCAGCTGTATGAACGTTGGATGGGATAAGAGAGGAAAAGGCAGCGGAATCATCCGCTGCCTTTTTTATAGGGGACTATTAGACAGTGTTATAAAGGATTAATGTCGAGAGACACGGTTAATGGTTAGGCAATAGACTCCCATTCCATAGACGATCGCTCGAGCCTTCTCGTCTCACGATCAATTTTCCGCAGGAGTGTGGCCTATTGCATAAACCATCAACGCAAAGGACAGTGTAAAGGGTTAAGAAAGGTAGTGATTATTTAAAAGGAGCAGCAGTGCACTATTCCTCACAACCCTTCCGCTGGTTAGAGCCATGGTACTAGAAAAAATTCCATATCATTCACCAATAACATTTTGTTAAACATTCTATTAAAGAATACTCACATGCTTGCGCTTGTTTTGTTTGTTGTGCTCGTAGTAATCAATGATCGCAGGGAGATAATCTGCAAGGTCAGGGCAAGTGATGCCTGAACCTTTCAGATCTTTCTGTGCGTCTGAGGTATCATACTCACATTGGCAGTTAAAGTATGCCAACGCTTCCTGTTGCATTCCAACCCAAGTTCTAAAGGAGCGGAGTTTGAGAGCACGGCTCGCCATGAAGACAGGGAGAGTAAGTCTAGGTTTCTTATTAATAAAGGCTTCTGAAAGCATTTTGTAGATCTCTCTGGCGGTATAAGGAGAAGGATCTGTCAGGTGGTATGTTTTTCCTTCAGCTTTGGATACATGAGCTAAGTAAGTCGCTGCTTTTAGTACATAGTCTTGTGGCACAAGGTTCACTTTAGCTTTTCCTTCTCCAAAGTAAGGGATAAGGGGTGAGCCTTTAAAGCGATCGAGCATATTCAATATAAAGTAAGGACCATCAAATTTGACTGTTTCCCCGGTGGAAGATTCACCGATGGCGATTCCGGGCCTGATAATAGTGAGCGGAAGGTTAGCTTTTTCTTGTTCCACAAGACGTTCCGCTTCGTATTTTGTATATTCATAATGGTTTTTAAAGCCTTGATCGTGGACAAGTTCATGCTCAAAGATTGTTCCTTCCCTTTTCCCTGATACATAAGCCGTGCTGAAGTATATGTATCGTTCTAACTGTGAACAATTTTTCAGCCAGCGATTTACTTCCCGAGTTCCATGCACATTAACGTTCCATGATTCGGGCAAGGGTATCGCAAGGTCATAAAGAGCGGCCAGGTGGAAGAAGTGGGTAACACCTTTTTGAAGGATTGCATTCATATCCTTCTCCAAGCCCAGGTTTTCTAAAGTGATATCTCCCTCGACCAAGGTTAATTTGTCAGTATCTACGTACATCTCTTCAGATAGCTCATCAAGTCTTGCGAGGGCCTGTTCTTTCATAGAACGTAAGTGGATCAAATAGATTCGGTCTACGGCATAACCTTCAAAGAAAATCTCCTTCACCAAGTTCGATGCCAAAAATCCTGGGAAACCAGAAAACACATACGTATTTGCCACAACACATCAACTCCTGACTGATCGTTTACTTTATCAGTTCTTTAAGTGAAGTGTAAAATCCTTCCTGGAGATGCTTGATCTGTTTATGATTGAGCTAGTAGGGGAAAAACAGGAGAAGAAAGCAGAAAGAACAAGGAGGGAAAGGCAGTGAAAGTATTGGTCATTGGCGCAAACGGAAAAGTGGGTAAACATATTGTGAAAAAATTAATGGAGTCCTCCCATACACCTGTTGCCATGGTCCGTGATCCGGATCAAGTCCCGCAATTTGAAGAATTAGGCGCTGAAACTGTTCTTGGTGACCTGGAAAAAGGGTTTGAAGAAGCTTATTATGGCGTCGACGCCGTTATTTTTGCGGCGGGATCCGGTCCAGATACGGGTGCGGATAAGACTATTCTTATTGACCAGGAAGGAGCGATTAAAGCCGTTGATCATGCCAAACATTTTGGCGTCCAGCGTTTCGTCATGCTAAGTTCAATGGCAGCTGACCGACCTGAACAAGGACCAGATGGACTCAGACACTATTTGTACGCAAAGCACCGTGCAGATGAGTATTTGAAAAGTTCAGGTCTTAACTATACAGTCGTAAGACCTGGAATGCTAACTAATGAACCGGGGACGGGCAAGGTCAAGCTTGATGAGCACATTAATGATTTTGGAGAGATACCAAGAGAAGATGTTGCGGAAACGCTCGTCTATCTGTTGTCAGTACCGAGAGCTGAAAATAAGAGCTTTGATCTTATCAGCGGTGAACAGCAATTAGAAGACGTGTTAGCTTACTAAGTGTAAAGAGGCGCTTGCCTCTTTACATATCACTAGGTACAATTTATCATAAAAATGGTTTAACAATTTTTGATTCCGGGTAACGAACAATAATAAAAAGAGAGAGTAGTTGGCAAGGGAGGGTCACCTATTGAGTAATTCGAACGTTGTGGTGTATACCAGTCGAAATTGTACCCAGTGTGAACACGTGATTGCTAAGCTTTCTGAGTGGGGTGTAGACTTTGAAGAACGGAATGTATCTGAAAACCGGGAGTATTTCAAAGAGCTTCAAAGTAAAAGAATTTATGGTACACCAGCCACTTTTATTGATGGCGAAAAAATATTAGGTTTTCAAGTACGGAAATTAAAACGTACGTTAGGGATCCCCTACGAAGAACGTTTTATTGATAAAGATGCTATGAACTTTTCTTAAGACCCAAGTGATTTCCATATCACTTGCTTTTTTTTTACACTCTTTTCTTTGTGATGACATAGGCTGAAGTAAACACGTTAAAGGTGGAACCTCCTATGTATCCTTATTATCAATACCCATATCAAAATCAACAGCAATGGTATCGTATGCCGACAAATTATCCTTATTATCAGCCTGGCGTCCAAAATTACGCCAATGAGTGGAACTTTACCCCTCCTCAACAGGGCGTGTACACTTATCAGAATCCTTATATGTATAGTTACGACTACGCCGGTTATACTGAAAATGGAAATGCGAACTCTTCTATGAATGTAGGTGCGATTCCTAAAACATTTATGAATTATTTTCAGGATGAAGAAGGCCAACTGGATTTGGATAAAATGATGTCAACGACAGGGCAAGTTATGAAAACAGTGAAGCAAGTAAGTCCTATCGTTAAAGGAATTGGATCTTTTGTAAAAGGTATTAAATAACACGCGCTGCCACTTGCTGTAGCGCGTATTTTCTATAGGGATGATCTATTGTACGAGTTTAAAAAGTCGGAGGCAGGAAAATGAGTGTTGGTTGTCTATGTATTCATGGGTACACAGGAAGTCCTGAGGAAGTACAGCCCCTGGTTGATTTTCTTAAGAACAGAACGGATTGGGAGTTAGCAAATCCAACTTTGCCTGGACACGGGGAAGACTTGGATTTAGAAGGTCATTATTATCAGGAATGGATTGCTACAGCAGAGTTAGCTTTATTAGGTTTGGTTGAAAGAAATGATACTGTAGTGCTTGTTGGTTTTTCAATGGGCGGTATGATTGCAGCTTATTTAGCGGCCAAATATGATATTGAGCGGCTAGTTTTGTTATCTGCGGCCGGGAAGTACATTAGCATTTCTCAAATGCTTAAAGACATCGGTGAAATGGTGATGGACGCCTGGAAAGGAGCTTTGGGCTCAAACGAATTGTTTAAGCGCTACAAAAAGAAAATGAAGGATACGTACCTTTTTTCAACGATTCAATTTATGAAGTGTGTCCAATTCACACGGCCATATCTTGGACAAGTACATTGTCCTGTATTGATCGTTCAAGGGGAGCTTGATGGAATGGTACCTCGTAAGGCGGCTGAATTCTTAAATGAGGAAATACCGGCTGAAGATAAAGAATTGCTGTTTTTGAAGCAATCCAAGCATCTTATTTGCCACGGAGACGACAGGGACGAGCTGTGTCAGAAGGTATTAGAATTCTTAGGTTAAAGGAACAGGGGGTAAGATCGATGAGTAAGTTTCATTCAAAACTACCGGTCCAACCTCCTTTTTATTATGGGTGGATCATAGTTGTCATTGCTGGACTTAGTGTGTTTTTTTCTGGTCCGGGACAGACGTATTCTGTTTCTATTTTCATAGATTACTACATACAAGATTTTGATTATTCAAGATCACTAGTTTCGGGGATCTATTCGGGTGCAACGCTCTGTGCTGGTTTCGCTCTTTTCATGATGGGAAGACTCGTGGACCGCTTCGGGCAAAGAGTAATGATGGTCGCAATTGGTGCACTGCTTTCCCTGGCATTATTTTGGAACGCCTTTTTGCTTGGACCGATTATGATGTTTTTAGGATTTTTTATGATTCGTTTATTTGGTCAAGGTTCCATGACACTCATTCCTAATACGCTTGTTCCCCAGTGGTTTATACGGAAAAGAGGCAGGGCCTTAAGTGTGATGGCAATCGGCGGATTTGCAAGTTCTGCTTTGCTGCCGCCGTTGAATACTTGGATGATCGAATCGTTCGGCTGGCGGATGACATGGGGAATATGGGGAGTGGCTGTTCTTGTGCTGTTTGTCCCGCTTGCTTTTCTATTCGTCAGGAACCAGCCTAAAGATGTAGGGGAAATTCCAGATGGCACGCCAAGACCAATAAAAGGTCAAAAAAGCTTGAATCCAAATGTGGATGTTAATGAAAAAAGCTGGACATTAAAAGAAGCGATGAGCACGAGAGCTTTCTGGTTCGTTTTGTTCTGTGTGATTGTCCCGGCGCTTGTGAATACGGCTGTGACTTTTCACATTGTATCCATTATGGACTTGCGCGGCCTAGATACAGGGATAGCCGCTATGGTACTGACCTTAATGGCAATCATAGGCTTCCCAGTCACATTTGTCTCCGGTTATTTAGTCGACCGTTTTCAAGTCCATTATATTCTTGCTATCACTTTCTTCGGACACATCCTTACCTTATTGATCCTCCTGGTTACAGATACGTGGGTATTGGCTGTAGTATTTGGAGTGATATGGGGATGTGTCAATGGATTCGAGCGGATTGTATTGAACATTGTATGGCCAAATTACTTCGGGCGCGAACATCTCGGAAGCATCAAAGGGCTCGCGCAGACCGTTATGGTGATCGGCTCAGCTCTTGGGCCTCTGCCATTCGGTATATTTTACGATTGGCTCGGAGGCTATCAAGAGATTATCCTGCTTACACTGCTTTTTCCAATTACCGCAGGAATATTGGCTTTGCTTTCACCACAGCCGAGGTATGAAGACTATCATCAGGAATAATAAAGAAACGTCAGAGGACGCTGTTATCCTCTGACGTTTTTATTATTCAGGAAATGTGTAAGGTTGAATTCAGCGTCTTGCCCCTCGAGGTCATAAGTTAATCAATCGAGTTGATAAGAAGCCATCCACTCCATGGACCTTCACTTTTGATCTTAGTCTTTGAAAAAGGCTATAACCAGTCCGCCTTCACCAGCATACGTAGAAATAAGTGGCCCTGTTTCCATGAATAATTCATCCTTGAAGTTGTATTTATCTCGAATGTTCTCAAGCACTTTCCTTCCTCTAGGTTCATCATTGCAATGAGATAAGGCGATGACGCGGTCCTCAAGATTATGAGCGTATTCGCCGATCTGCTCTACAAATCTTCGTATGGATTTTTTGTTCCCTCTTACTTTTTCAGTGACTTCTACTGATCCTTCGTCGTCACTGGCTTTCATTAGCAACTTGATATTCAACGTTTTGGCTAGCGCTCCTTTTACCTTATCCAAGCGGCCGCCTTTAATGACGTTTTCCAATGTCTTGAGGATAAATAAGGTCGTCGTTTTCTCAATACGGTCTTCCATATGAGCGACAACGGCTTCAAAATCGAGACCCTCTTCAATTTTTTCTGTGGCCTCACGAAACAGGAGTGCAATCCCGCAGGAAGCTGTCTTGGTATTTAATACAGCAATCCGGCGGTCAGGCTCCTCTTCAAGCAGCATGTTTTTTCCGATCACCGCACTGTCATACGTACTGCTTAATCCGCGGGTCATGGCAAGAATAAGAATATCCTCGGACGGATCCACCTCTTTATATTTTTCGTAAAAATCATTTGGGCTTGGAGAAGAAGAGCGCGGCAGCTCGTCCGATTGTTTTAATTTTTTATAGAAGGTGGGCAGATCAATGGTTTCGCCTGTTTTGTATTGTTCCTCCCCGAAATGGAGGTTCAAAGGCACGCTTATGACCTTGTGTCGCTCTCTCATGCTGTCGGGCAAATCTCCTCCGCCATCTATGATAATTCTGATAGTCATTCATTCACCTGCTCTCGAGTATTGGTCGTGCTATTATTATAGCAAAAAAAGCCGGCCTTACTGTCTGTTCGTGACGTGTGTAATTTTCGGCTTTACCTTTTTCGTTGTACTGAAAATAAACATCATCAATCCAAAAATAACGATGGACCCGCCCAGCCATTGCGTCCAGGTCACCCCTTCGTCAAGAATCCAATAAGCCAGTAGGGAAGCTCCTATTGGTTCAAGCAACACGGCCATTGATATGGTTGAAGTACTCAGCCATTTCAAGGTCCAGTTGAATAACGAATGGCCGAAAAAGGTTGGAATGATCGCTAATCCAAAGAAAATAATCCATTGCTCTCCACCATATCCTGTAAATGGTTGATTAACGATCACGTTATAAAGCAATAATGTTAAGGAAGCCATTCCATAAACAATAAACGTATAGGTCATCAAGGAAAGCCTCTTTCGCAAATTTTGTCCAAGCAAAAAGTAGCCTGTGACCGTAAAGGCACCTAACAGTGCAAGCATGTCACCAAGCAGGGCCAGTCCGCTGATCTGGAAATCACCCCAGCTGATGATGACACTTCCTGTGATCGTAATAATCAGACTGAGGACTGCTCCAACAGTAAAACGCTCCTTAAAGAAAATATACGTACCGATAAAGGCAAATATCGGTTGTAGAGATACGAGCACGACTGAACTGGCGACAGACGTATAGTTTAGAGACTGAAACCAAAAGATGAAATGAAAAGCCAGAAAGATACCGGATAAAACGGCAAGAATCCAATCTTTCCTGTGAATTTGTTTAAGCTCATCTGCATGTTTCCATACTACATAAGGAGACATAATAATAACCGCTAGTGACAAACGGTAAAAAGCAATAATGGAAGCAGGGGTATCCCCGGCTAGCTTTACAAAAATGGCTGCCGTGGAAATGGATAACACCCCGATCAATAAAATTATATATGGATGAAATGGAGGCTTATCCATGGATGCCCTCCTTTTTTCAATATCAGGTTGCACTCATTTTATCATTGTTACGTTTGAAAAGCATAGGGAAAATGTGTAGAATTAACTGTGTTATGTGTGTTATGATGAATGAATCTATCAGGCAGATACCAGAGAAGCCTATCCAGTGCCCTGTGGCGGAAGGCTTTTTTTACATGTATATAAGCAAATAAAGGTAGAAGATTTTAAATTAAAGGAGTATGAAATAATTGACAACATTTCAATCACTAGGTTTATCACAACCTATTCTAAAATCCTTAGACATCATGGGTTTTGAGGAAACAACGCCAATTCAAGAACAAACAATACCTCTAGGGCTTCAAGGGAAAGACGTGATCGGTCAAGCTCAAACAGGTACAGGTAAAACGGCAGCATTCGGTATCCCGATGCTTGAGAAAATTGATAAGCAAGTGAAGGGTGTGCAAGGTCTTGTCGTTGCACCAACAAGGGAGCTTGCCATTCAAGTAGCAGAAGAAATGAACCGACTTGGAAAGAGCAAAGGAGTTCGTGCACTTCCGATTTACGGAGGATCAAACATGGAACGTCAAATCCGTGCATTGAAATCCAACCATATCGTTGTTGCAACGCCAGGACGCCTGCTTGACCACATCCGCCGTAAAACAATCAAGCTTCAAAATGTACACACTGCTGTACTTGATGAAGCGGACGAAATGCTGAACATGGGCTTCATCGACGACATCCGCGATATCTTGAAAGCTCTGCCGGAAGATCGTCAGACACTTCTGTTCTCAGCAACGATGCCAAAAGAAATTCGCGATATCGCTACAACTTTGATGAACAATCCAGAAGAAGTTAAAGTTAAAGCGAAAGAGATGACAGTCGAAAACATCGAGCAATTCTATGTAGAGATTCCTGAAAAACATAAATTCGATACCTTGACTCGCTTGCTTGATATCCATGATCCTGCTCTTGCGATCGTCTTCGGTCGTACGAAGCGTCGTGTAGATGAAGTGGCTGATGGTCTTCAAGCACGTGGATTCAGTGCAGAAGGAATTCACGGAGACTTGACTCAAGGAAAACGTATGTCCACATTGAACAAATTCAAGCGTGGCCGTATCGAGATTCTTGTAGCGACTGACGTAGCTGCTCGTGGACTGGATATTTCTGAAGTATCCCACGTGTATAATTTTGACATTCCACAGGATCCAGAGAGCTATGTGCACCGTATTGGACGTACAGGTCGTGCCGGACGCAAAGGAGAGTCCATTTCCTTTGTAACACCACGTGAAAAAGATCAGCTGCACTTGATTGAAAAGCTTACGAAGAAGAAAGTAGAGCGCTTGAAAGTACCTTCTTCAGAAGAAGCAGCGCGCGGTCAGCAAAAAGTAGCGGTCGAAAAGCTAATTGAAACAATGAACAATAACAACTTGAACAACTATAAGCAGTCCGCAAACGAACTTCTCGAGCAGTATGATGCTTCTGATTTATTAGCTTCTGCTCTGAAGATGATGACAAAAGAACGCAGCGAAGTACCTGTTCGTTTGTCTGGTGTTCAGCCGATCAGCGTGAAAAACGCTCAACGCGACAAAAATAAAGGCAAGAAATACGGAAAAGGCGGCAAGCGCAATTACAATCCAAAGAATAAATCCCGCAACCGTAATTTCAAAGGGAAACGCGGCTACCAGAACAAAGGACGCAACTCTAACGCTAAATAAAGATAACAAAAGCCAGACCACATAAAGGTCTGGCTTTTTTGCGTACATAAACTTTTATCATTTTAATGGTTTATCCGCCAAATAGCAGACAGGGGGGGAGGTTGGGTCCGTTACTCAAAAAAGATTAGGGATAAGTGGGAAACTACTCGCTTATCCCTGCTGTAGGAATGGATAACGGACACGATGCAATGCCTTAAATCATGCTTGAAGAATTCTTACTATATATTGCAGTGGGAGGGGTGATGTCTGAGACAGTGCACATCCACACTTTTATATTGTTTTCCTTCCGCTGAAAGATTGGGAGGTCGTCTTGAAATTATGAGCATTCGTTATAGAATGTAACGAAAAATTAAAACACAACGGCGATGATGACTAATATGGCGATGGCTGCCCATATGACGTATCCCGCAAACTTTTTCCAAGGAACGCTCCTCTTGTTCCAACGATTAGGATTAAAGGTAATCTCGTCACTTGAAACGGATCTTCGAGCTCGCACCTGCCATATCGAAAATGGCCGAGCATTTTTCAAGATAGCTGGCGCAATCGCGAATCCGCCAATTAACCCAAACAAGTGCCCAAGGACATTGATGTTCGGACGTGTGAATGTCATAAACAAACCAAGAATGAAGATGACCATAATGATTTGTGAATTTGCCTGATCAATTAAGTGTTTCCGGTAGAGCACCATGTACACATAAACCCCAAAAATACCAAAGATCGCACCAGAGGCTCCCAGATGGGCGTAATAGGCTTCGGGATTGACTACAAAGGTTCCTAAATTGCCAATAATCCCTGCAAATAAATACATAATGATAAATTTCACTTTTCCAAGCATTTGTTCAAGTGCTGGACCGAATAAAACGAGGGAAAAGGAATTAAACAAAGCATGAGCAAATCCGGCATGAAGGAAGATCGGGGTAACGAGGCGCCAGTACTCTCCTTGTAAAATGAAGAGGTTTACTCCGACTCCTAGTCTTTCGATATCTTGTGCAAATCCAAATTGAAGGACGTCAATGAGGATCCATAGAAAGAAGTGGAGACCGACCAATATGGACACGACCGGGTAGAATTTTAAGAATTCCTTAAAGCTTTCCGTTCTGACAAACATAGGATAATTCTCCTTTTAATGTTGAATGGTCTACTACTAATATAATCGTTCACAGTATCTAGTATTCTTTTTTATCTTATTGAATATCGGGTATACTACTAATAGTTTTTAGAAAAGGAAGATGCATGTGATCAAAGGTATCGGCATTGATATGGTGGAAATGAGTCGTATTAAACAAAGTATAAAGCGTAATCCACGTTTTGTTCAACGAATATTGACCAGGGCGGAGCATGACCGATTCGTCGATTTGAATGAACAACGTCAGATTGAGTACTTGTCGGGAAGATTTGCGGCAAAAGAAGCTGCAGGAAAGGCGATGGGGACGGGAATCGGAAAGTTAAGTTTTCAAGATATTGAGGTGCTGCATACAAACGATGGGGCGCCGGATATGAAAGTGAAAGGCTATGAGTATTTGAAGGCTTGGGTTTCTATTAGTCATAGTTCTGATTATGCAATCGCTCAAGTTGTTTTAGAAGAGTGACCTGACATATTTACATAGGTTGTCTCATAACATTGTAATGCGGGTAGGAGGGAACGAATTGGATATTGTTACCGCACAAGAGATGTACGAATGGGACCGGGCAGCGCTGGATGCTGCCGGGATTGAAGGGAAAATGTTGATGGAGAGTGCTGGCAGGGCTGTCGCTGATGATATGGTCCGCCATATCCGAAAACAGGACAAAGTTATTGTTTTGATCGGATCAGGCAATAACGGCGGTGACGGGTTTGTAATCGCCAGAACACTGCTCAATCGTGGCTATGATATTGAAGCGTGGCAGGTGGTTCCTGATGAAAAGATTACGGGAGATGCAAGAGTCCATAAAGAGATTTTTATGGCTTCAGGATTTTCTGTGCGTCCGTATTCCTCACTAGAAAAGCTGATGCAATCTTTTCAAAGAGCTGACATTATCATTGATGCCATGCTTGGGATTGGTGTAAAAGGGCGGTTAAGAAATCCGATAGCTGAGATCGTTGAAGCGGCAAACGGCCTATCCGTCTTCCGAATGGCTGTCGACCTTCCTTCAGGTTTGCCTGCAGACGAAGGAATCGTAGACTTCGATGCCTTTCATGCAGATTATACGACAGTCATCGCTGCACCGAAGATGAGTGCTTTCCTGCAGCATACACGTCCTTATTACGGGGACTATCGTATCGTAGAAATCGGACTGCCGACAAGAAAGCTTCCGCCAGTTAACCGAGGACTGTGGAGGAAAGAGGATGTCAGGCGGACATTGCCTGTTCGGGGCAAGAATTCTCATAAGGGAAGTCACGGTAAAGGAGTAATGGTAGGGGGATCACTCCTTATGCCTGGGTCCATTGCAATGGCAGGTCGAGCGGCATTAAGAAGTGGCGTAGGGTTACTGACTATTGCCACGGTCGAACGTGCAATCTCTTCCATTTCTCCCTATCTGCAAGAAGCTACTTTTGTGGACATGGAGGAAAAAGAAGGCGCGCTGACAGGACAAGCGACCGATCAGTTGTCCGGTTATGACGGGGTAGCAATCGGGATGGGGATGGGACGCACGCGTGGAGCGAAAAGGCTTTTAGAAGCCATCGTTCAGGGTGTAGATGCTCCTATGCTTATCGACGCCGATGGACTGTATCATTTAAAAGAGATCCTTGATGTCGTAAAAGAAAGACAATCACCTACCGTTTTGACCCCTCACCCGGGAGAATTTGCTCATTTGACAGGGTTATCGATTCGAGATGTATTGCAGTCTCCTTTTTCCTGCAGTCGTGAATTTGCTGCTAAGTATGGTGTGTACCTTGTATTGAAGGGGCCCTCTACGATTATTACTTCTCCGGATGGTAAGCAGAGGGTAGATGTTTCTGGAAATGCAGGATTAGCCAAAGGCGGAAGTGGAGATGTATTATCAGGTATTCTGTTTGCTATGATGCTGCAGACCGATTCATTGATGGATGCGCTTGGCAATGGCTGTGTCATCCATGGGTGTACAGCTGAGTCGTTGACTGAGGAAAAGCATTCGAAGACAGACCTACTCGCTTCCGACGTCATTGAAGGTTTATCCCGAACCTTTCGTACAATTTCTTCTGCATCCAGATAAAAGCGTTCCCTTTGTCCTTAAGTAGAGACAAAGGAGTTGAGTCCTATGCAAAGACGTTTTCTGATCCTATTGTTTTCCTTGTTCGTTTTAGGTGCTTTAACGGCTTGTGGATCTCAATCAAAAGAAGATGTCGTCAAGAAGCTTGAAAAACAAGCGGAAGAAATGGCCGGGTATAAGACGGAAGCCAACATGAAGATGCGTACGGGCAATGAAGAACAAAAATACCACATCCAAGTCTGGCATAAAAAAGATGATTTTTACCGAGTAAAATTGGAAAATGATCAAGATGAAAAAGGCAGCCAGATCATTTTGAAAAATGACAGTGGTGTGTATGTTCTGACTCCCGCTTTGAACAAGAGTTTCAAGTTCCAGAGTGAATGGCCTCAAAATACGAGCCAGCCTTATTTGTATGCATCTTTACTGAAGGATATCCAGGCAGATGCTGATGCAGAGTTCACAGCAGCAGAAAATTATTATAAGTTCAAAACGAAAACAAACTACCAGAATAATAAAACCCTCCCTTATCAAGAAATCTATTTTGATAAGAAAACGTACCAGCCCGTTATGGTCAAAGTGTTCGATCAAGATATGAATGCTTTAGTAGAAGTGCAGTTCGCAAATTTTGCTAAAGATAATTCATTGAAGAAAGAAGATTTTGATGTAGACAAGAATATGGCGATGGCCCCTTCGGAAGCTCCTGTAGCCAACATGGGAGATTCTCAGGTTAAAGAAGTACTTTATCCTCAAGAAACATTTGGGGCAGAGCTTGCGAGTGAGCAAGAAGTAAAAACAGATGAAGGTTCACGTGTCATCATGACGTATGATGGAGATAAGAGCTTTACACTTGTCCAAGAAAAAGCAGAAGTCCAGGCTGCTAGTGCGCAGCAGACCGAAGTAGTGAACGGAGATCCTGTCCAATTGGCGGACGGTGTCATCGGAGCGATGGATGGAAATCGTTTGGAGTGGAGCCAGAACGGCACGACTTATCAGTTAGCCAGTAATGATTTGAGTCAGGCGGAAATGGCTTCAGTAGCGAGCTCCATCACAAGTGAAACAGTCAAATAGATTTGGACGGAGCAGGCTTAACGGTCTGCTTTTATTTTTATCAGCATTGATGTAGACAATTCAGGGGTTACACTTCAGTGATGACCAGCTACAGGTCCTAGCCCCTCGAAGTCTTAAGCCCAACAGTTCCGTGAAGAAGTTCACTCCGCTGCACTGTCGTTCTTGGGCCAGCAGGAAGCTGGTCAGTTCGGCGTTGGAACAGGACGTTCCGACTTTAGCCGAACTTCCCAAAGGCGGCTGACCAAGGTGTCTCCGCCTTTCTATATCATTGACAGCTTGTTTCTGTCGTTCGATAATAGAAAGATATATGGAATGCAGCGAGAGGAACGGGGGCTTTGTCAATGGAAACTTTCTATCGGGATTCTTGGGTTGAAGTAAATTTATCAGCAATTGAATACAATATAAAACAACTCCGGCAGCGCCTTAATTCGGAGACGAAGATCTATGCGGTTGTCAAAGCGAATGCGTATGGTCATGGAGATGAGCGGGTAGCAAAGAAAGCATTGGAATCAGGTGCAGATGGACTAGCAGTAGCTTTGTTAGATGAGGCAGTGAAACTGCGTAAGGCTGGATTTACAGCGCCTGTACTTGTCATGGGCTGGATTCGTCCGGAGGATGCACCGTTAGCAGCTGAAAGGGAAATTGCCGTTACCGTCTTCCAGGAAGAATGGCTTAGGATGGTCGATTCTTCTCAATTGTCCAAGCCGTTGAAGCTTCATATGAAATGGGATACAGGTATGGGCCGAATAGGCATCCGTACGACAGAAGAAATGGATCGTATTCTACCACTAATTAAGGAGCAGCCTAACTTTAAGCTGGAAGCTGTGTTTACCCACTTTGCTACGGCGGATGAAGTTTCGTTGAATTATTTTGAAGAACAAGAGAAACGTTTTTATAAATTATTGAGTCATTTCGAAAGGGTTTGGTCAGGAAATGTCGAATTTCATATAGGGAACAGTGCTGCCAGTATGAGGTTCCCTGATCGGATGAAACAGTATGTCCGGTTCGGTATCAGTATGTATGGCCTTTATCCTTCAAATGCGGTAAAAGAGGAGCGGCCGATCGATTTAAAACCAGCTTTCTCTTTGCAGAGTCGTTTAGTACATGTAAAAAGACTGGAAGCACAGGAGTCGATCAGTTATGGTGCGACTTATCAAGCGGAAAATGAGGAGTGGATTGGTACCATACCTCTTGGATATGCCGATGGCTGGATCCGTAAATTGCAGGGGATGGAAGTCCTTGTGAATGGAAAACGTCATCCTATTGTCGGCAGAATTTGTATGGATCAATTCATGATTAGGCTTGATCAGGAATATCCTATAGGGACAAAGGTTACCTTAATTGGTAAACAAGGAGATGAAGAGGTTACGACGGATGAAGTGGCAGACTACTTGGAAACCATCAATTACGAGGTTCCTTGCATGATTAGTAACCGGGTCCCTAGAGTGTTTATTGAAGATGGGCAAATTGTAGAAGTTAATAACCCAGTGAAATAGCAGCCCTTCGCCGGTTAGACAATTATCCCTTATATTGGATGTAAGGCAACACAATTCACGAAAAAAATCCAACACGCCTTTGCAATAGACACTCCCGTTTGATAAGATTAGAGTGGACTTATTGACTGGTTTCTTTTGAGAGAAGATGGTGGAGGTGTATGGTTTTGTCCGACAGCATGCAGGAAATTGTCATCCGGATTCCGGATAACCTACTCAATGAAGTGGATGGCTTCATTCAACTCGAAAATAGTGATCGGAGCGATTTCATGTGTCAAGCAACTAAAATGTATTTGCGTGAAAAGAAACAACGCCACATTAGAGAATCCATGCGTAGAGGCTATATGGAGATGGCGAAAATTAATTTAAACATCGCTTCAGAAGCGTTTCAAGCTGAAGAGGAGGCAGAAAACACCCTGGAGCAATTAGTGGGCGGGGTGTGAAGCCATTGATAGTCAAACGAGGAGACGTTTATTTCGCTGATTTGTCCCCGGTAGTGGGTTCAGAGCAAGGCGGGGTTCGT
Source organism: Halobacillus mangrovi (assembly GCF_002097535.1). Classification (GTDB taxonomy): domain Bacteria; phylum Bacillota; class Bacilli; order Bacillales; family Halobacillaceae; genus Halobacillus; species Halobacillus mangrovi_A. Next base: position 3,880,406 of record NZ_CP020772.1, on the reverse strand, counting down.
CCTGTACTCATTCTTCAAAATGATATCGGTAATCGTTTTAGCCCAACAGTAATCGTTGCAGCGATTACAGCGCAAATACAAAAAGCCAAACTTCCAACTCACGTAGAAATTAACGCAGAAAAATACGGGTTTGAACGAAACTCTGTAATCCTATTGGAACAAATCAGAACGATTGATAAACAGCGTTTGACCGACAAAATCACTCAACTTGATGATCCGATGATGCAACAAGTGAATAAAGCCTTGCAGATCAGTCTCGGATTGATTGATTTTTGATTGAAAAAGCATAACCATCTCTTTTTTAAAATAAAGTTGCCCCTTTTAAAGGTAACTTTATTTTTTTTTATTTTGTAGTTTATAATAGAATTATTATGGGTATTGATGATGGCGTGTTTTTTTGATAAACGTAAATAAATGAAGATTTTTATGTTTTTTGATAACATTATATTTGTATATTATTAGAACGTGTTGTAAATACCGAAAGGGTTACCTGAGGCGGAGGGTTAGATAATGGATGAAAAGTTAAAAAATATAGTCTTAGACCACAGCGATGACATTGTCAAAATGTGGTTGGAGGAAATCAACACTCATAAGAAGAATGAATATACATCGACAATTTCAGACGAAATGTTTGAAAGCACAAATCGTGAATTTGTGAATGTCATCTTCTCAAGTATAGAGAAGCGTGGACTATCTTCGGATCTGGACGAGTTTTCCGAAAGACTAATCAATTTAGGGTGGCCTCTCAGTTACTTAACAGATGGTATGCAGGTGTTCAGAAGAGTGGTCACTGGCTTCATTCTTCAGCAATCTGAAAAAGTAGATTCTGACTATTTCTCTGAAGTCCTTAGAAAAGTAGACGGATGGGTCGATCCGATCATCAATCGTCTTGTGAACGAGTATTCCGGGAGCTGGGAGCACATCGTCTCTTTACAGCGTGTAGCGCTACAGGAACTGTCGGCACCTTTAATCCCTGTTATGGAAAACATCACGATCATGCCGTTAATCGGAACGATTGACACAGAGCGGGCGAAATTGATTATGGAGAACCTGCTGGATGGTGTTATTAAGCATAATGCAGAAGTCGTTCTCATTGATATTACCGGGGTGCCCGTAGTTGATACGATGGTTGCTCACCATATCATTCAAGCTGCAGAAGCTGTACGTTTAATTGGATCCCGTTGTATTCTAGTAGGCATTCGTCCTGAAATTGCTCAAACGATTGTAAATCTAGGCATTGACCTTGGTAAGTTCCCTACTAAGAGTTCACTTCGTAAAGGTTTCCAAACCGCGTTAGAATTAACGAATCGCCGCATCGAAGAGACACAGAACAAAGACGAAGATATTGAAAAACTAATCGATTCGCTGGATAGGGAGTGAATACAGTGAGAATACCTATATTGAAACTTCACAATTATTTATTAATTTCCATTCAAATTGACCTTGACGACCAAACAGCGATTCAGTTTCAGGAGGACCTATTGAGTAAAATTCACGAAAGTGGTTCTTCTGGAGTTGTGATTGATTTGACCTCTGTAGATATCATCGATTCTTTTATTGCAAAAGTATTGGGTGATGTTGTCACGATGTCTGATTTGATGGGAGCGAAAGTTGTACTGACTGGTATCCAGCCAGCTGTCGCTATGACCTTGATCGATTTAGGCATACACTTGCAGGATGTCCCCACTGCATTAGATCTTGAACAAGGATTGATTAAACTTCGTCAGGAACTGGAGGAGTGATTATGGACTTCCAATCCTGTGTCAATATTAAAAAGGAGTGGGATATTGTAGGGGCACGCCAGTTGGGGAGAGATATTGCCAGAAAGATCGGATTCGGGACCGTCGACCAAGCGCGTATTGCCACTGCTATTTCAGAGTTAGCCAGAAACATTTATCTATATGCCGGAACGGGAAAGATCTGCTTTGAAGCTATTGAAGATATCAATCAAAAAGGAATCAGCATCATGGCTATTGACAACGGGCCTGGAATAAAGGAATTGAGCCAGGTAATGGAAGATGGCTTTTCTACTTCTGGTGGACTTGGAGCTGGTCTTCCAGGAGTCAAACGGCTGATGGATGAGTTTGACATTCAATCAGAAGATGGAAAAGGCACAGAGATCAAGGTTGTTAAATGGCTCCGTTAAAGGAGGTTAAAAATGAGTACACTGAAGCTTGATCTAGAGAATTACAAAGAATTATTACAAGAGTATATTAGAACAAAAGATGAACAGGCGCTGTATCAGGCAGAGCAGTTCAGCAAGCAGTCTATGCAACACAATATTTCACCTGAAGAAATTATTAATGTTCATATTCAGTCTCTTCAAGAGATTTACCCAGATATGCCGGATTATATTCAAGCTTCAATGAATTTCCTATTAGAAACGATGATTTCTTATGGGTTAGCCTATCAGGAATATCAATCGCTTCGTGAAAGACAGCTAGAATTGAAGTCAGAGATTTCTGTGGCAGCGAACATGCAAAAAACTCTCTTATCGACCGTTAAGCCTGAATTAGATGATTTGGAAGTGGGTGCACTTAGTGTGCCTGCTAAGCAAATGAATGGAGATTACCACCATTTCGTCGATGACAACGAAGGTTCATTAGGAATCGCGATTGCTGACGTTATTGGAAAAGGGGTACCTGCTGCCCTTTGTATGTCCATGATTAAATATTCGATGGACAGTTTTCCTGAGATGCGCATGGATCCAGGTGTCATTCTCGGCAGCTTGAACCGGGTGGTAGAGCGAAATGTAGACTCAAGCATGTTCATTACGATGTTTTACGGCCTCTATAACACGAACAATCATACGTTCTATTATGCTTCAGCAGGTCATGAACCAGGGTTCTACTATCATAAAGATCGAGAGGAATTTGAAGAAATTGATGCGCCTGGGCTTGTACTTGGCGTGTCTTCAGAAGCCACTTATCACCAGAAGCAGGTTGAAGTGGAGCAGGGAGACATGATCATCCTGCTGACAGATGGCGTAACCGAATGCCGGCAAGGTGACCGATTCATTGAACAAGAAGAAATCCTTCACGTCATTAAATCCTACTCTCATCTTCCGGCTCAGGAGATTGTTGAGAATGTGTTCAAACACTTTGAGCGGCTGCAGGATTTCCAATTACGCGATGATTTTACATTAATTATTCTAAGAAGAAATGTTTAATCGAACTACAGGAAGGGTAACTATATTCTGATTGACTTTTCTAGGAATAATAGGAGGACTTTTAGATGAACTTAACAATAGATGTTACCAATAAAGAAAATATCGCGTATATTTCACTAGCTGGTGAGGTAGACGCATTTACAGCACCTAAATTAAAAGATACGTTACTTCCATTGACGAAAGAAGAAGGCCAAACTGTGGAAGTCAATCTTCAAGATGTCAATTATATGGACTCTACTGGATTAGGTGTGTTTATTAGTGCATTGAAATCAACAAAGGAACACAACAGTGAAATGAAACTTGTTCAAATGCAGGAACGCGTCTATCGTCTATTTAAGATTACAGGATTGACAGAGATTATGAATATCGATTCTGCAGTGCGGGGTGGAATGTAAAAATGGAACCATTTGATTTTGTAGAAGTGAAAGTCCCAGCTAAAGCTGAATATATCGGCGTGGTTCGTTTAAGTACGTCAGGAATTGCGAATCGGATGGGTTTTGCTTATGAAGATATAGAGGATTTGAAAGTAGCCATCTCAGAAGCGATTACGAATGCTGTAAAACATGCTTATAAAGAAACGGGAGAAGGTGAAATCACAATTGGGTTCGGTGTTTATGAAGACCGCCTGGAAGTTATGGTAGCCGATCACGGTGGCAGCTTTAACCTTGGGGAAATCAAAGAAGATATCGGACCTTACCAGCAAGATGATGATATCGAAGAACTTCGTGAAGGTGGATTTGGTCTATTCTTGATCGATGCACTAATGGATAAAGTAGAAATTAACAGCAAATATGGAGTAATTGTCTTGATGACAAAATATCTCCATGAAACTGAGGTGGGTCAGAATGGCGACCAGATCTCAACATCACAATGACGAAGTATATGAATGGATAGAGCATCTACAAGAAAACCCACGGGACGAAGCAGTTCAAGAGAAGATTGTCCTTGTTTATAAGGACCTCGTGGAATCCATTGCTCGTAAGTATTCTAAGAATAGTACAATTCACGAAGATTTAGTGCAAGTCGGCATGTTAGGTCTTTTAGCTGCAATCCGCAGGTATGACCCTGAGTTCGGGAAATCCTTCGAATCGTTTGCCATACCTACAATCATTGGGGAAATCAAACGGTTTATCAGGGACAAAACGTGGAGTGTTCATGTGCCTCGTAGGATTAAGGAGCTCGGACCGAAGATTAAAAAAGCAGCAGAAGAACTGACAAGTACCCTTCAACGCTCTCCTTCTGTGCTTGAGATTGCTGATTATCTGGAAGTTTCTGAAGAAGATGTGTTAGAGACTATGGAAATGGGCAAAAGCTATAAAGCGCTGTCTGTGGATCGGAAGATTGAAGCCGATTCCGATGGAAGTACCGTAACGATCCTTGATTTGATTGGTAACCAGGAAGATGGGTACTCGCATATCGATCAGAAAATGCTGTTAGAAAAAGTTCTCCCCATTCTTAGTGAGAGGGAACAGGAAATTCTGCAATGTACCTATTTTGAAAACATGAGTCAAAAGGACACAGGAGAAAGACTCGGCATATCCCAAATGCATGTTTCTCGATTGCAGCGAAGAGCGCTTCGCAAATTGAGAGAGGCTCTTCAAGCCGAATCGGTTGAGGCGTTTTAGTGGAAAATCAACAAAACCATGTCAACGTTTCTGTGTTTCAAAAGGCGAAGAAGGGTAACTATTACTGTGGTGACAGTTACTACTTCAAAGAAACAGAAGAAGCTTTTGTATGTGCATTAGCAGATGGTTTAGGGAGTGGCGAATTGGCACGTGATTCATCGCAGGCCGTTATGGATGTGATTGAAGAGAATCCTCCGTTAACCGTAGAAGCTCTTGTGAAGAAATGTAATGAAGTTTTGATGGGAAAACGAGGAGTTGTCTTAGGGGTGCTCCGCATCGATTTTGAAACTCATACTTATTCTTATTCTTCCATCGGCAATATCGGAGTCATTACGATTGACTCAGAAGGCAAACGGAGCAGAAGTATTCCGCTTGCAGGATATTTAGCTGGTTATCCCAGGGATTTAAGGGTAACAAGAGGGAAGGTCCATAAAGGAATGAAGTTTTTGATGTTTTCTGATGGTGTGAACGACCGCCGTCTGTCTAAGCATATTACGGAAGCAAGAAGTGTCAATTTCATTACGGAACAATATAAACAGCTGTACGGCCAAACGCGAGATGACGATACAACGTTAATTGCGATGGAGTATCAGTAAAAGGTCTTATTCTGATTTTAAAAAAGAATAAGGCCTTTTATTGTTCTCGGGCTCACCTTTTTCTTACAAGTCAGGTGAGTAATAATTTGGTACAATACATAAGAAATGTTATTGAAGGAGGCTTTCTTTTGAGTGATCAACAGAGTCCTGAATTATTAAAGCTTGTTGCAGAGCAGACAAAGTTGAATGAAAAATCGATTAAACAAGTTATTGATTTACTTAGTGGTGGAAACACCGTTCCTTTTATCGCCCGTTACAGAAAAGAGTTAACAGGCGGACTAGATGAAGTGCAAATTAAATCCATAGAAGACCAATGGAATTATGTGAAAAACGTAAGCGAGCGAAAAGAAGAGGTCATTCGCTTGATTGATGAGCAAGGGAAACTGACGGAAGAGCTAAAGAAAGAAATTCAAGCAGCCACTCTGCTCCAAAAAGTAGAAGACCTTTACCGCCCGTATAAACAAAAGAGACGTACACGTGCCACTGTAGCAAAAGAAAAAGGTTTGGAACCACTGGCGCTGCAGGTTTGGAATCAAGAAGATATACATGTGGACGAAGAAGCGAAAGCCTACTTATCCGAAGAATATGAACTTGATTCAGTGGAAGAAGTGTTAGCGGGAGTCAATGATATCTTAGCCGAATGGATCTCGGATGACCCAGAATATCGTGAGCAAATCCGAAAACAGACCTTCCAAAAAGGAACGATTGCTTCTACAGACAAAAACGCAGAGCAGGATGAAAAAGGTATTTTCGAAATGTATTACGATTACCAGGAGCCGGTTCGTGCGATTGTCTCCCACCGTATTCTTGCCTTAAACCGAGGGGAGAAGGAAGGTGTCATTAAAGTATCCATTCAGCCCCCGGAAGAAACAATCATCGCTTATTTAGAGAAGAATGTCATTAAGCGTTCCACTAAAGACAGAATACGTACTCTTCTGGCAGAGGCAATTGAAGACAGCTATAAGCGTTTGATACAACCTTCAATTGAAAGGGAAATCCGGAATACCCTTTCTGAAACAGCGGAAGAACAAGCGATCGAAGTCTTTTCTAGTAATTTAAGAAGTTTGTTATTGCAGCCTCCGTTAAAAGGAAAAGTTGTATTAGGGATCGACCCGGCATATCGTACCGGCTGCAAGCTGGCTGCTGTAGATGAAACTGGAAAAGTCCTTGATATAGGCGTTATGTATCCGACAGCTCCAAGAAATGATGTGAAAGGCGCAGAGAAAAAGCTGCTTTCCTTCATGGAGAAGCATCCAATTGAACTTATGGCTATTGGAAACGGTACAGCATCAAGGGAAACGGAACAGTTCGTAGCGGACATGATTCAAAAACATCAATTAAAGGCTTCCTATATGATTGTTAACGAAGCTGGGGCCAGTGTTTACTCTGCTTCTAAGTTGGCACGTGATGAATTTCCTGATTTTCAGGTGGAAGAAAGAAGTGCTGTTTCGATAGCCAGGCGAGTCCAAGACCCATTAGCAGAGCTTGTAAAGATTGACCCTAAATCCATAGGTGTAGGGCAATATCAACATGACGTCACCCAGAAAAAACTAAACGAATCACTGACCTTTGTTGTGGAAACAGCGGTTAACCAGGTCGGAGTGAATGTAAATACCGCATCATCCTCCTTGCTTCAATATGTATCTGGACTAAGTAAAGCTGTAGCCAACAATATTGTGAAGAAAAGAGAAGAAGTAGGGAAGTTCCAAAAGCGTTCTGAGCTAAAAGATATTCCGCGTCTAGGGGCAAAGACCTTTGAACAAAGTATTGGGTTCTTACGCATTTTAGATGGAAATGAACCACTGGATCGTACATCTATTCACCCAGAGAGCTATAAAGCGGCTAAAGCATTACTGAAGATGGTCAATGCTAATGCTGAAGAATTAGGTGGAGAAGAGCTTGAACGTAAACTGAAGGAAATTAACGAAGTGGAAGTTGCCGAGCAATTGGAAATTGGCAGACCGACGCTTGAAGACATCATGAAATCTCTCATGCAGCCTGGTCGCGACCCACGTGATGATTTGCCTAAACCTTTATTGAAAACGAATGTTTTATCAATGGAGGACTTAGAGCAAGGAATGGAACTTGAAGGAACCGTGAGAAATGTGGTCGACTTTGGTGCCTTTGTCGATATCGGTGTAAAACAGGATGGGCTCGTCCACATCTCCAAGCTTTCCAATAAGTTCGTCAAGCATCCGATGGACGTGGTGTCCGTTGGAGATGTTGTAACCGTCTGGGTAGATCAAGTGGACATACAAAAACAACGCATCGCTTTAACGATGGTCGCAAAGTAAAACGATAGCAAAAATACCTGGGGGTTTTTTCTTCCGGGTATTTTTTATTTGTAGAGGTGTTGATAATAATACCAGCATTGGTTTAACAGTTTAATCTGATATTTGTCTTTGTTTAAAAAAGCCTTCGCCATTTGTTTTTTTAACCAAGAGGGCATACGTACTTCCTCTCCTTTGTATTCATCTTTTTTCATAGTTATGATAGAGTATGCAAAGAACCCTGGAGGTGTGCGAGAATGTCGATAACAAATGAACAATTACATCAATGGACAGATGACATCTCCCGCGAGTATTTTGGCAAACCTTTTTTCGATGACGTTATGTTTAATGCGCGCCTGAGAACAACAGGGGGGAGGTATATTCCGTCCAAAAGAGTTATTGAACTGAACCCAAAGTATCTATCTGAGCTTGGCGAGGAAGAGTTTAAGGGAATCATTAAGCATGAGCTTTGCCATTATCATCTGCATATTGAAGGAAAAGGATACGGACACCGGGATAAAGAATTCAAAGAGCTGCTCAAAAAAACGGGATCACCAAGACACTGTAATCCCCTGCCTTCTCAGAAGCTCACTCACCTTCATCGATATGTTTGTACCCGTTGTGAACAGGAATATAAAAGAAAGAGAAGGGTGAATATAAAACGTTACCGTTGCGGAAAATGTAGAGGGAAACTAAAAAAGATGTAAAAATCCATTGACGAAATATTAAGCCCATGTTAAATTGAATAAGCCTTAAAAAAACAAGCCCACACGAGAGAAAAAGAATTAAACTTTTCTCTTAAAAAGGTTTGACAAACAATACGATTTATTATATTATATAATTCGTCGCTGATAATTGATCTTATCGAAAAAGCGACAAAATAATCGTTCACTTATTGCTATTCCAACGTAGCTCAGTGGTAGAGCAATCGGCTGTTAACCGATCGGTCGTAGGTTCGAATCCTACCGTTGGAGCCATTACGGAGAAGTACTCAAGTGGCTGAAGAGGCGCCCCTGCTAAGGGTGTAGGTCGCGTAAGCGGCGCGAGGGTTCAAATCCCTCCTTCTCCGCCATTTTTTTAATGGCCCGTTGGTCAAGTGGTTAAGACACCGCCCTTTCACGGCGGTAACACGGGTTCGAATCCCGTACGGGTCACTTTTTCTTACATAGGTCCGGTAGTTCAGTTGGTTAGAATGCCTGCCTGTCACGCAGGAGGTCGCGGGTTCGAGTCCCGTCCGGACCGCCATTAAATGTTGGGCCATAGCCAAGCGGTAAGGCAACGGTTTTTGGTACCGTCATGCGCTGGTTCGAATCCAGCTGGCCCAGCCATTTTTATTTGAAAAAGTAGTTGACAAATCACTTCAAAAGTTATAAGATATTCCTTGTGCTTTTGAAAAACATACACATTTCAAAGTGTTGTAGATTCCTTGTTTTGAGCCATTAGCTCAGCTGGCAGAGCATCTGACTTTTAATCAGAGGGTCGAAGGTTCGAATCCTTCATGGCTCACCATTTATTTGCGGGTGTGGTGGAATTGGCAGACACGCTAGATTTAGGATCTAGTGCTTCACGGCGTGGGGGTTCAAGTCCCTCCACCCGCACTTACCATTTTCATGATCAGCATCCATTTGTTTCAATACAATTTGCGGTCGTGGCGGAATCGGCAGACGCGCTAGGTTGAGGGCCTAGTGGGGGCAACCCCGTGGAGGTTCAAGTCCTCTCGGCCGCACCAAACCTTTTTAAAAAAGTTCTTGCGTCCAAGCTGATGATATGTTATATTAGAATATGTCGCTTCAATAAGAAATGCGCCCGTAGCTCAATTGGATAGAGCGTCTGACTACGGATCAGAAGGTTAGGGGTTCGACTCCTCTCGGGCGCGCCATTTTTAACGGGAAGTAGCTCAGCTTGGTAGAGCACTTGGTTTGGGACCAAGGGGTCGCAGGTTCGAATCCTGTCTTCCCGACCATCGAAATTCTAACAATCTAATATGCGGGTGTAGTTTAATGGTAAAACCTCAGCCTTCCAAGCTGATGACGAGGGTTCGATTCCCTTCACCCGCTCCATTAATTAATTACCATTGGGGCCTGTAGCTCAGTTGGTCAGAGCGCACGCCTGATAAGCGTGAGGTCGGTGGTTCAAGTCCACTCAGGCCCACCATGAACATTTGATCTTTGAAAACTGAACGAACCAACCAGTACGTCAATTATTTCTTCTTATTAAAGAAGAAAAACAACAAGCACATTCGGTGTGCAAATGAGCAAGTCAAACTTTACTTTTTATGGAGAGTTTGATCCTGGCTCAGGACGAACGCTGGCGGCGTGCCTAATACATGCAAGTCGAGCGCGGGAAGCGAGCTGATCCCCTTCGGGGGTGACGCTCGTGGAACGAGCGGCGGACGGGTGAGTAACACGTGGGCAACCTGCCTGTAAGACCGGAATAACCCCGGGAAACCGGGGCTAATGCCGGGTAACACTTTCCTCCGCATGGAGGAGAGTTGAAAGATGGCTTTTAGCTATCACTTACAGATGGGCCCGCGGCGCATTAGCTAGTTGGTGAGGTAACGGCTCACCAAGGCGACGATGCGTAGCCGACCTGAGAGGGTGATCGGCCACACTGGGACTGAGACACGGCCCAGACTCCTACGGGAGGCAGCAGTAGGGAATCTTCCGCAATGGACGAAAGTCTGACGGAGCAACGCCGCGTGAACGATGAAGGTCTTCGGATCGTAAAGTTCTGTTGTTAGGGAAGAACAAGTACCGTGCGAATAGAGCGGTACCTTGACGGTACCTAACGAGGAAGCCCCGGCTAACTACGTGCCAGCAGCCGCGGTAATACGTAGGGGGCAAGCGTTGTCCGGAATTATTGGGCGTAAAGCGCGCGCAGGCGGTTTCTTAAGTCTGATGTGAAAGCCCACGGCTCAACCGTGGAGGGTCATTGGAAACTGGGGAACTTGAGGACAGAAGAGGAGAGTGGAATTCCACGTGTAGCGGTGAAATGCGTAGATATGTGGAGGAACACCAGTGGCGAAGGCGACTCTCTGGTCTGTCTCTGACGCTGAGGTGCGAAAGCGTGGGTAGCAAACAGGATTAGATACCCTGGTAGTCCACGCCGTAAACGATGAGTGCTAGGTGTTAGGGGGCTTCCACCCCTTAGTGCTGAAGTTAACGCATTAAGCACTCCGCCTGGGGAGTACGGCCGCAAGGCTGAAACTCAAAGGAATTGACGGGGGCCCGCACAAGCGGTGGAGCATGTGGTTTAATTCGAAGCAACGCGAAGAACCTTACCAGGTCTTGACATCCTTGGACCTCCCTAGAGATAGGGATTTCCCTTCGGGGACCAAGTGACAGGTGGTGCATGGTTGTCGTCAGCTCGTGTCGTGAGATGTTGGGTTAAGTCCCGCAACGAGCGCAACCCCTAATCTTAGTTGCCAGCATTCAGTTGGGCACTCTAAGGTGACTGCCGGTGACAAACCGGAGGAAGGCGGGGATGACGTCAAATCATCATGCCCCTTATGACCTGGGCTACACACGTGCTACAATGGATGGTACAAAGGGCAGCGAAGCCACGAGGTGTAGCAAATCCCATAAAACCATTCTCAGTTCGGATTGCAGGCTGCAACTCGCCTGCATGAAGCCGGAATCGCTAGTAATCGCGGATCAGCATGCCGCGGTGAATACGTTCCCGGGCCTTGTACACACCGCCCGTCACACCACGAGAGTTGGCAACACCCGAAGTCGGTGAGGTAACCATTTGGAGCCAGCCGCCGAAGGTGGGGCCAATGATTGGGGTGAAGTCGTAACAAGGTAGCCGTATCGGAAGGTGCGGCTGGATCACCTCCTTTCTAAGGATAGAAACGGAAACGTACATGGTTGGTTGTTCAGTTTTGAGAGATCAAAGGATCTTTCAATGTGAACCTTGAAAACTGGATAAGACATGATCAGGTATTATCTTTCGATAATCCTGATGATGACAAGACATCAAACATCAATTGAAACAACGTCTTTTCACAAGATAGTTAAGTGAATAAGGGCGCACGGTGGATGCCTTGGTACTAGGAGCCGATGAAGGACGGGACTAACACCGAAATGCTTCGACGAGCCGTAAGTAGGCTTTGACTCGGAGATTTCCGAATGGGGAAACCCACTGTTCGTAATGGAACAGTGTCCTATACTGAATCCATAGGTATAGGACGGCACACCCGGGGAACTGAAACATCTCAGTACCCGGAGGAAGAGAAAGCAAACGCGATTTCCCAAGTAGCGGCGAGCGAAACGGAAACAGCCCAAACCAGAGAGCTTGCTCTCTGGGGTTGTAGGACACTCCATTGGAGTTACCAAGAAGGAAGGTAGACGAATCGAGCTGGAAAGCTCAGCCATAGAGGGTAACAGCCCTGTAGTCAAAACCTTCCTTCCTCCGGAGTGGATCCTGAGTACGGCGGAACACGAGGAATTCCGTCGGAATCCGGGAGGACCATCTCCCAAGGCTAAATACTCCCTAGTAACCGATAGTGAACCAGTACCGTGAGGGAAAGGTGAAAAGCACCCCGGAAGGGGAGTGAAAGAGAACCTGAAACCGTGTGCCTACAAGTAGTCGGAGCCCGTTTATGGGTGACGGCGTGCCTTTTGTAGAATGAACCGGCGAGTTACGACCGTATGCGAGGTTAAGCCGCAGAAGCGGAGCCGCAGCGAAAGCGAGTCTGAATAGGGCGAGTGAGTATGCGGTCGTAGACCCGAAACCGTGTGATCTACCCATGTCCAGGATGAAGGTCAGGTAACACTGACTGGAGGTCCGAACCCACGTAAGTTGAAAATTACGGGGATGAGGTGTGGGTAGGGGTGAAATGCCAATCGAACACGGAGATAGCTGGTTCTCTCCGAAATAGCTTTAGGGCTAGCCTCAGGATAGAAAGTCATGGAGGTAGAGCACTGATTGGACGAGGGGCCCCTATCGGGTTACCGAATTCAGTCAAACTCCGAATGCCATCGACTTTGTCCTGGGAGTCAGACCGTGGGTGATAAGGTTCATGGTCGAAAGGGAAACAGCCCAGACCGCCAGCTAAGGTCCCCAAGTGTGTGTTAAGTGGAAAAGGATGTGGAGTTGCTTAGACAACCAGGATGTTGGCTTAGAAGCAGCCATCATTGAAAGAGTGCGTAATAGCTCACTGGTCGAGTGACTCTGCGCCGAAAATGTACCGGGGCTAAACACACCACCGAAGCTGCGGATTGATCTTACGATCAGTGGTAGGAGAG